>JBCDCF010000026.1:0-13850 GCA_039182345.1 Pseudomonadota bacterium | reverse complement strand
TCGCAATCATCCCGCCATAGGAAAAGCCGATGTGGCCGACGCGGTTGCCGTCCACCTCAGGCCGCGCGGCAAGCCATGTGAGCGAGGCGAACGCGTCGGCCAGCATCATGGATTCAGAGACCCTTAGGGCCCGCAGGGGGTGAGGCGAGCCGGCGTGGCCGCGCGCATCGAAGCTGTCGATGACAAGGGCGGCAAAGCCGTGCTGGGCCAGGAAGCGGCCGTAGCGGCGCTCGCGCGCGGTTTTTACACCGCCAAGGCCCTCGCTCACCACCACCGCACCAAAGGGCGGCTCCTGTGTGGCGGGCGTGTAGTAGCCGGCCTTGAGAGCTGCATGCGGGGTTTGGGGGCCAAGATCGTTCAGGACGAACGGGCTTCGGCTTGCAATCTCCACCTCGGTGAAGGTGATGTCATCCATAACGCACCACTGTGCCGCCTTCGCGTTGCCCTCAGCCTTCCATGGCGGTCAAACGCCGTGCCTGCCGGCAAAGTTCAACAGGCTTGCGCGCACATCCTGGGCCAGAACCACCCGCGGCACCTTGTTTTGCCCCCCAAGCTTGCCGCGCTCGCGCATCCAGTCGGCAAAGCCGCCATGGGGCAGAACGCTGACGGAGGGTTCGAGGAGCTGGTAGTCGTTCCTTCGGTGCACCTCGTAGTCTTCGTTCTCGGCTTTCAGCACGGTGTCGAGGGTTGCTGCGAACGTTCGCTGCGCGTCGGTGGTGAGGGGCCCGTCAAGCTCCACCACATACTGGTGCTGGCCCGCCGACCGCTCGGCCCCTGGAAAGAGGGGGGTGACGGCAAACTCCATCACGTGGCGGCCAACGCTTTCGCCGGCTTTGAGGACTGCTTTTTCGATCTCGGCGCCACTCAAGTGCTCGCCGAACGCGTTGAGGGTGTGGGAGGTGCGCCCCGTCACCAGCAAACGCGGCGGATCGGTGTCGGTGAGGCGCACCACATCGCCGATCTTATAGGCCCAAAGGCCTGCGCAGGTGGACAGGACAAGGCCAAGGTCCTCCCCCAGAGGCGCATTGTCGATCCAGTAGCGTGTGGGGTTCGGCGCATCCCACTCATCAAGGGGCACGAACTCGAAGAACAGGCCGATGTCGAGGTTGATGCGCATCCCCTCGCCCACACCCCTGTCGGCGCTTGCCACAAAGCCTTCGCTGGCTGAGTAGACCTCGCGCCAATCCACGGGGCGGCTTTTGAACCAGGTGCCGAACACCTCACGGTAGGGGGCAAAGCTCATCCCGCCATAGACCATCAGGTCCAGCGAGGGGTAGAGCGCCGTCACGTCCTTGGGGCCGTTTGCCATCGCCTGCAGCCGCTCAAAGAACAGGAGCAGCCAGCTTGGCGTGCCTGCAATGCAGCGGATGGGCTCATTGAGGGACAAGCGGGCGAGCCTGTCGATCTTCGCTTCCCAGTCGGCCTCAAGCGCCTCCTCGATGGAGGGGAAGACGAAAGGGCCCGACCAGCGGGGGTTCTCAAGCCGCGCAATGCCTGAGAGGTCGCCGGCACGCACGCCCTCGGCAAGCTCGGTCATGGCGACGGAGCCGCCAAGCATGAAGCTCTTTCCCCCCAGCACCCGGCTGTGCGGCGTGTTGAGAACGTGATGGGCCAGAAGGTCCGTCCCGGCGCGGGAGTTGGAGCGCAGCATCTCGCGCGAGACGGGGATGTGCTTGGTCCGCCCTGTGGAGGTGCCTGAGGAGACGGCGAAATAGGGAATGCGGCCCGGCCAGCTCACATCGTCCAGGAGGGGAAAGGCATCGGCGAAGTAGTCGGCCCAGAACGCATCGAAGTCGCGCAGCGGCACGCGGGCCTGATAGTCGGCGACGGAGCTGATGCTTTGAAAGTCATGGGCTTTGCCGAAGGCGGTGCCGGCGGCCTTGTCCACCAGGCGCAACAGTTCAGCCTCCTGCGTTGCGGCAGGGGTGCGGCCGGCCCACCGGCGCTGGCGCAGCTTAGCGTAACCGCGCAGGAGCGGGGTTGCGTCAAGCATGGGCGGGCGCGACCGTGGTGCGGATGGGAAAGTCCTCGTCCAGCCCCTCCTCGGAGAAGGGAAGGCGCAGGCTTTCCCCACGCCGCCACGCCCCCACCATGTCGAACATGGAGCGCGAGCCGGGCCACCCGTCCTGCCCGCCCAGAAGGACAGCGTAGGTGCCGTCCTCATCCGCAAGGTCGGCAAGGAAGCGCGCGTTGGCGCCAAACGTCGAGGCATGGACGGATTTCGTGAACGGGTGCATGGACTTCATCAGCGTGTCCTTGCTGCCGCCCGTCGGAAAATCGAGGGTGGGAAGGCGTGTCTTCAGCCAGGGCAGACGTGCCAGAGGGTGGGACAGCCTGATGCGGTGGAGCCCGCCCCAGGTGCGGTGCTTCAGGAAGGGCGCCTCCACATCGCGCAGTCCCTCCGCCAGCACCTCGCCAAGGTCGGCGGGTGATGCCTCCTCCACCAGGCGCACCAAACGGGTGAAGGGGCGCCAGTAGGGGGTCGCCTTCACAGCATCGGCCCGCGCTTCAAGGCCCTCCACAAGGTGCGCGGCCATGAGTTCGAACGCGAGGGCGCCTTCTGAGGTTTCCTCATATCGCCCGTCCCAGGCGCGCAAGGCCTCAAGGACGGCGCCGTCGAGGCCGGCGTCGGCGGCAGCGGCCACAAGGGTGTCGCGGATCTCAGCGCCGGCCTTAAGGTGCGTGTCCAGTTGCAGGATGCGCAGATCCTCAAGGGTGAGGTTCGTGGCGTTGGAGAGGATGTGGTTCAGCCTGTCGATCCTGTCGGGCGCAGCAAAGAACAGGCTGATGGTCACCGGCGGGTCGACGGGAGCTTCGTTGGCCGATGCCACAAAGCCGTCGGGCGGATCCACCTCCACGGGAAGGCGCGCGGCCGAGTAAAGCTCCTGCCACTGGGCATGGGCCTCGTCAGGCGCAATGACGAAGTCCTCAGGCGTTGCAAGGGGCCGGCTCGGGATTTTCGCTGCCACCAACTTGCCGATATGGCCGTTGGTGTCGCCCGCATCGGCCCAGATCATGTTGAGGCCCGGCAACCCATAGCCGTCGAGCGCGCCTGAAAACTCCTCCCAATTGGTGGCGGTGAGGATGGACAGAAACGGCGTAAACTCATCGCTCGGCCTGTGCCCCAGCCAATGGAGGGACACCGTGTCTGAGGGCATCTCGAAGGGCCTGCCGTCCGACACCACGGGGCCGAAACGGCTCTCGCGCAAGGTCACAGGCGTGTCCTTCTTGCCGCGCACGGGGATGGTGACGGTGCGCTCGCTCACCTCCTCGCCGGCAACGTCCACCAGTTCGCTGGAGGTGGCGTGAAGGTTGGTGCCGCCCCAGGCCCCGTGGGCATTGCGGCCCACACCGAAAATGGGAAGGCCTGGGATCGTCAGGCCCCACACCTTGATGGACGGCGTTTTGAGGCCGACGACCATCCAGGGGTTGGGCGCGGTGATCATCAGGTGAGGATCGGCCGCAAGGAGGGGCTTGCCCGAAAGGGTGCGCGTGCCCGACACGGCGTAGGCATTGCTGCCGGTGCGGGTGAAGCTTGTGGCAACCCCTTTCTCCAACGCCTCGGCGCCGAAGGGAATGTCCTCGTCGGCGACGGCCGCAACGCCCACAAGGTCGGCCCACATCTCGGCAAAGTCGGGCTCGTCGCGCAGCTTGTGGAGGGTGCGCCAGACCTTCCAGGAGTAGTCCGCTGAGCACAGGCGCGAGATGGCAAACAGATCCTGCGCGGTGAACGGGGCCGGGGTGATGCCGAAGATCTCGAACTCCGGCGGCGGCGGTGCGGACAGGGAAATGGCGGTCAAACCTTCGCCAAACCCGTCCACGAACGCCCGGGTCGCGCCCGGCAGCAGTGCAAGGGACGCCTCTGTTGCCCGGGGAAAGTCGATCAGCCGCAACAAATGGTCGAGCTCTGTTGCGGCAGGTCCTGCCACCTCCGACAGGCGGCCTGAGGCGGCGCGGCGCATCAACTCAAGCTGTGCCAGGCGCAGATGGCCGTGGACCATGCCAAGGCCCACAGCGCCATCACGGTCGGACGCGGCCTCCACCAAAGGCACGTGGTGGGCGTTCCAGCGGATGGTGAGGGAGCGCTCCAGCCCGGCGGCGGTGCGCGGCAGCATGGCAAGGCGCGCGGCAACGTCGAGATCGGGAAAGCGGCGCGTTGCGGTCCGCCGCAGCACGGAGCCGGCAAGACCTGCCAGGGAAAAGGCAAGGCTGGTGCGCTGACGCAGACGGGAGCGCGGTCCAAAATCCATAACGGTCTGTCCAGTGGCCGTGATTGGCTTCGTGAGCCAAACGTGGGCGGCCACCGCGCGGTTGCAACAATGGCTCCGGGAACGGGACGTCAAGGGGCATTGCTGCGCATACGGCGCAAAAAGACGGCCCCGCCCTAAGGCGAGGCCGTGAATGCTGGCGCGTGTCCCGCTCGGTTCGGTTCAGACCGAGCGGATCGTGCTTGACGGCTTACTGGTAGCCGACTTCGTTGTAGATGCGCTGGGCGTCGGCGGTCTTGCCGGCAAAGTCGCTAAGGGCAAGATCGTCGCGCTTGAATTCGCCCATCTCCACCACGGCGGGCGAAGCGTTGACGCCTTCGATCACGGGATACTCGTCATTGCCATCGCCGAGCATCTTCTGGGCTTCGGGCGTCAGAAGGTACTCGATGAACAGGCGCGCGTTGTCGGCGTTGGGCGCGTGCTTGGCAAGGCCGGCACCTGAGATGTTGACGTGGGTGCCGGTGGAATCCTGGTTCGGGAACACGTAGCTGATGCCCTCGATCCCGTCGGTCAGGCCGGACACTTCCTTACGCTTGCCGCGGGCGTAGTAGTAGTGGTTGGACAGGACAATGTCGCACTCGCCCGACAGGATGGCGCGCAGCTGGTCGGTGTCACCGCCCTGGGGGTCGCGGGCAAGATTGTTCTTGACCCCTTCGGCCCAGGCGCGTGCGGCCTCTTCCCCGTCATGGGCAATCATCGAGGCGAGCAGGCCAAGCATGTAGACGTTGGACGATGAGCGCGTGCACACCATGCCTTCATACTTGGGGTCGGCAAGCTCAGCGTAGGTCTGGGGCGGTTCGGAGACCTCGTTGGGGTCATAAAAGATGATGCGCGCGCGGGTGGAGACGCCCACCCAATGGTCGTTGCCGGCATGAAGGTTCTCGGGCACCGCCGCGTTCACCTTCTCAGAGTTGATGGGCTGCAGCAGGCCTTCGTCGTCGGCACGGACCATGCGGCCGGCATCCACGGTCAACAGAACGTCGGCGGGGCTCAGCTCACCTTCGGACCGCATCCGCTCGATGAGGACGTCGGCGCTGTCCTCGATGCGGTTCACTGTGATCCCGGTCTGCTCGGTGAAGTTGGAGTAGAGCGCCTCGTCGGTGTCGTAGTGGCGTGAGGAGTAAAGATTGAGCTCCCCATTGGCGTAGGCCCCGAAGGGCAGGGTCGCGCCCACCAGAAGAACCGTCAGTGTCAAACGCATCGCTTAGCTCCCATGCTGTTTGACGCGTCAGCTAGAGAGATTAACCCGAGTCGTCAACAATATAGCGGTCGATAATACTTTGACGACTTCCAATCGAGCGAAAGTTTATCTGATTATTCTAAAGCCAATTTGGGGTTAGAATAACTCAATATTCGCGCTCGTAGTAAACACCGAGGGCGGATTCATCCGTCAGCGCTTCGGCCCGGACGGTGAGGCCGCGGGTGATGTCGAGGTTGACCGTCACCCCGGAGGATTTGTCGCCCGCCCGCACGCCGAGATAAATGTTGTCGGCAATGTAGCGGCCTGCGCGGGCCTGTGTGCCCCGCTCTGGGTCGGACACCACCTCCAGATTGTCGAGCCCTGAGAAGACGCGCACCTGATCCAAAAAGCTGGGGCCGCCGCCCGAGCCGGCAAGTTCGGCCACCGCAGCGGCAAGCTGCGCCAGTTGGAACGGTGACAGGTCGTTGAGGCTGCGGCCGAAGATGAGCTGGGCCAGCACCTCGTCCTGGGGCAGTTGCGGCTCTGAGGTGAAGGTGATGGTCGGGTCTTCGGCAGGCCCTGCGATCAAAACACGCACCGTCACATCCCTTGTGCGCGTCTCGGCCACAAAGTCGATGGTGGGGTTGAGGTCGCCCAACATCGTCACGTTGCCCCGGGTGAAGACAATGCGCTGGCCGAGGATCACAAGGCGTCCGCGCACAAGCTCGAACGCACCGACAGGGGCAATGTCGGACACGGGACCGGTGAGGCGGACGGACCCGCCAAGCTCGGCGTCGATCCCGCGGCCACGCACGAACACGCGGGCGGGCGCGGAGACCAGCACATCAAGGGTAAGGCCGCTCACCTGGTCGCCCTCTTCCTGGTCGGCATAAGGGCCCACCTGAGCCCGCCGGAGCGTCTCCAAAATGGCGGCGGTGGGGTGAACGTGACGCACATCGATCAGTGTCGCGCCGCCGCCAAGGCTTTCCGGTATGGTGATTTCGGCCCGCTCCACATCCACACGGCCCGACACGGTGGGCGCACCGGCAAGGGGGCCGCGGATGGACAGATCGGCGCCGAGGGTGATGGCAAAAAGCCGCCCATCGGCATAACGAGCGTTGCGCAAGGTGACGGTGAGATCGGCAGGGAAGCCGCCTGACAGACCGATTCCGCCGGAGACGGAGACCGTGCCACCGCCCAGATTGGCGGTGAAGCCGGCAAGGGTGACGCTGTCGCCGTTCAGCCGCGCGTCGAGCCGGCCCTCGGTCAACAACAGGCTGGTCTGCGGGTCGCGCAAGCTGATGTCACTGCCCTGAACGCTGCCTGTGACGACAGGGTTGGAGAGGGCACCGGTCAACCGCACGTCGGCCACAACGAGACCGTCGATCAGTGCCCCACGCTCGGCAAGGAAGCGCTCGGCCAGTGACAGGGGCGCACGTGCCTGGACGGACAGGTCGAGCCCACCGCCCCCCAGCGGAACAGTTCCGGAGGCATTGACCTCAAGCCCCGCGCCGGATGCTCTGAGCGCCGCAAGCCGCACCGTGTTGCCTGAATAGGTGCCCGATGCGTCGATGGAGAGAGCGCCGATCCCCGCCTCGTCGAGCGCTGCGGCGGAAAAGCCTGCGACGGTAACCTGGAAATCCGCGGAAGGATTGGCGAGCGAGCCGCTTGCCCGCGCCCGCCCATCAAGCCGCCCGGCAAGGCCAAGACCAGGGCTGAAGCCGTTGGCAACGGTTAAGGGAAGGCCCGTTACGTCCACCGTCACGTCGAGCCTGCGGCCGATGCGTCCGCGCGCCCGCGCTTCGCCGCCGCCAAGGCGCACCAGCGCTTCGGTAAGGTCCACAGTCCCCCGCGCGAAGGTGCCGGAGGCTGAGATTTGTGCCGCCCCAAGGCCTGCCGAGCGCAGCGGCGCGGCCCCTGCCGACGCACTCTCCACGCTGAAGGCAACGCGGGGCCGTGCGAGGGAGCCTGACGCTTCCACACGCCCCGAGACCGTGCCCGACACGTCGAGCTCGGGCGCAAAGGCGTTGGCGACGGCCAAGGGAATACGCTCGAACGTTGCGGTCACGTCCAAGGTGTCGCCAATCATGCCTTCAGCGTTCAACGTGCCGCCGCCGATGGTGGCGTTCACGGTCTGAAGCGTCGCCGAACCATCCTTGAAGGTGCCCGAAACCTTGGCGTTGAGGTCGCCGACGCCTGAGGCGCGGGTGGAATTCATGGAGGCGCGCGCAACGTCGATGTCGAACGCAGCTTCAGGGGCCGACAGCGCACCGTCCAGCCGTGCCGTGCCCGACACCGTGCCGGACAGGCCAAGCCCCGAGGCGGCCGCATTGGCAAGGGCGAGCGGCAGGTCGGACAGGCTGACATTGACGTCAAGCGTGTCGCCCACGGTGCCGAATGCGCTCACCGAACCGCCGGACACGGTGGTCTCGAAGCGGCGGATGGTGGCGGTCCCATCGGCGTAGTTGCCGGCGGCCACCATGGTGAGAGGGGCAATCCCACGATCGGAGAGGATCGCAGCGCTCACCCCGTTGGCGTTGACCTCCACGGTTGCTGACGGGTTGTCGCGGGTGCCCGAAAGATCGAGGGTGCCCGAAACGGTGCCCGCCAGGCCAAGGTCGGCGCGGACAAGGTTTGCCACCTCAAGGGGCAGTGCGTTGAGGACGACACTAAGGTCCAGCGTGTCGGCAATGCGGCCGGACACGTCCACCTCGCCAGAGCCGATCTGAAGGGCTGTGCGGTCGATCTCGATGGCATCGGCCACCCGCACTTCGGTGGGCGCCAGGAGCCGCGCGCTAAAGCCATCACGGGAGAGACTGAACTCCGACACTGTCGCCGCAAAGCCTGCGGGCTGGCGCGCAAGCCTGCCCGTGGCATCAAGGGTGCCGCTGCCAAGGTCGGCGCGCAGGGTCATGTCGGTGGCATCGCCGTCGCGCCGCGCATTGAGGCTGAGGTCGCGCACGTCAAAGCCGGCCGCCCTCACCGCGCGGGCCGCCACCGTGCCATCCAGCGCAGGCACACCGAACGCGTCCTCAATGGCAAGGGCAATGTCGACGAAGCCGAGGGAGACCCCCGCCACCTCCACCTGGTTGGCGGTGCCGTTGATTTGCGCCGACTGCATGGTGCCGTCCACCGACAGGCCGATGTCCGCGGCGAACCTGCCTGAGGCCTCCGTCAGTGCCAGCGGCGCAAGCCTTTCAAGGGAGGGGACGTTGAGGGAAAGGTTGCCCTCCAGCAGCCCATCGTCGCGCAAGGTGAGGGAGCCATTGGCCACCGCCCCGACAATTCTGGCGGCAAGGTTTTGCAGCGACCTGTTGCCGTTCGCAGTCTCGATCCCGGTGGACAGCGAGATGGGCTCACCCTGATAGCGCGCGTCAACGGCGAACCGCCCATCCACATCGAAGGGCGTTTCCGACTGCCTTTGCAGCGTCCCGTCGAAGGTGGCGTTGAGGTCGGTGAGCGCACGGCCCTTCAACTCAAGGGCAGGGCTTGTGACGCGCAGGGCAAGGGTCGGCACATCGGGATTGCCGGTGGCGGAGAAGCGAAGGTCCACAGGCCCCCGCACCGATGGGTCCAGCCGACCAAGGTCCTCAATCCGCCCTTGGGCCAAAAGGTTGGCGGTCTGGGGGGAGACGGTGCCGGCAGCCTCCAACGACAGACCGTCGGCCTCGACACGGAAATTGTCGAACGTGAGGCTGTCCTCGCCGCGGGCAGCACCCCCGGTGATGCGGGTTTGTCCGCCAAGCACGCCGTCGGCGGCAGGCACACCCACCTGAAGATTGTTGGCGGTCGCATCGAGCATCAGATCGAAAAGGCCGCCAAAACCGATGCTGCCGTCGGCCGACAGGTTGATGCCTCCGGCAAGGTCGCGGCCGGCAAGGCCTGAGAAGGCGTTCAGATTGTCGGCCGCAAGGCGGTAGCTGCCGTTCAACCCGTCGCCGATGGTGCCGTTGAAGCCTGCGCGGATGGTTTCGGCCACAAGCTCCATGGTGTCGATGGTGACGGGGGCGCCGGCCTGCCAGGCCCCTGCCACGTTCAGGGAAAGGGCGCTCCCCAACGCGTCCTGCACGGCGCCGCTGTCTGAGGCAATGTCGCCGGCCTGGCCGTTGACGGTGAAGGTGACGCGGCGGTTCGCGGCATCCCCAAGGTTTGCCGCCTCGCCAGACGCGTCGATGGTGGCACTGCGCGAGGCGATGAACGGTGTGTCGAGGTCATCAAGCGCGATCCGCGCCTGAAAGCGTTCGCCGAGGGATCCGCCCAGTTGCGCGGTGATGGTGCCTGAGCGGATGGTCCCGCCCTCACCGGCAAACGGAAGGGGGACAGGCTCGCCAGTATCGCGGCCAAGCTTGGCCTCAAAGTTCAGTTCTGTTGGAACGCCGCCTGAAAAGTCGCCTGAGAAGTTCACCGACGCGACGCCTGAGGTCAGCGTGCCGCGGCGCACGGACAAGGTGCCGTTCGGCCGGTTCATCACATCGACGGTGATGCGCGAGCCTTCGTCCACGAACGCGTCGTAGGATTCGCCGACGATCCGGTCCAGGTTGCCGCCCACATCAAGGGTGAAGTTCAAGCCTTCGGTGACGCTGTTCACCCGCGCCGTACCTGACAGCAGCGTTTCCTGTTCGGCCGTCAGCGCAATGGCGGCCTCAAAGTCCGACAAAGGCCCTTCGCCGATGATGGTGAAGGAGAGCGCCGGCCGCCCTTCGATCTGCAAGGCGTTGGCAATGACGCCGTCGGCCGGCTCGGCCACCGTCACGTCGACGGCAAGGTTGCGCGATTCGTTGGAGAAGGACGCCTTGATGGTGAGTTCGCCGTCACGGTCCAGACGGTCAATGGACACGTCAGCGTCCAACTCACCGTCTGCAAGGCGCACCGATCCGTCCACCGACAGGGAGGCGGCCGGGCCGATCACCCCTTCGGCAATGTCCACCTGGGGCACGGACAGTTTGTCCAAGATGAGGGAGACGGGAAGTTCGGGCACATTGAAGGCGCCGCCCTCCTCGGTGTCCGTTGCCTCCTCAGCATCGCCCTCAGGGGGCAGAGGCGGGCGCGCAACGGTGATGGAGGAGGCCTCCAAAAGGTCCACATCCAACCGGCCGCGGATCAGCGCTAGCCGGCTCCACACAAGGTGCACGTCCTCGATGGTCAGCCACACGCCTTCCCTGTCGGCGATGGTGATGGAGGAGATGCGAACGTCTGACGAGAGCGCGCCGTCGATGGAGCCAAGGCGGATCTGCCTGTCGGGGGTGGAGATCTGCCGTTCCACAAAGCGCACAAAGCGGGAGCGTTCATCGTCCTGCGCCACCGCGAGGCCGGCAAAGACCGCAGCCACGGCGAGGACCGGGGCGATGAGGAGGATGGCTGCGATCTTGAGCTTGCGCATGGTGTGCCTCCCTAAAACGCCTGGCCGAGGCCGATATAGAAGGCAACGTTGGGGTCGCCATCGAAGGGTTGCAGGGGGAAGGCGACGTCAAACCGCAACGGACCAAGGCCTGTGAAGTAGCGAAGGCCAAGGCCGGCGCCGTATTTCAACGGCTCGGAAAAGTCGGGAAGCTCGTTGCGGTAGGCGTTGCCGAAGTCAAGGAACGGGACAAGGCCGATGGAGTCCGTCACCTGCACGCGCGCCTCCACCGACCCGGTGAAGTAGGAGCGCCCGCCGATGATTTCGCCATTGCTGTTGCGCGGGCCAACGCCGCGATAGGGATAGCCGCGGATGGACCCGCCGCCACCGGCAAAAAACAGACGGCTCGCCGGGATTTCCTGCAAAGGCGCCCCTGCGATGGAGCCGAGCGAGCCACGGGCAGCGAGCACCACGCGGTCGGTGCCAAGGCGTTGATAGACCGAGCCTTGCACCTCCGTCACCGCCGCAACGTTGGAAAAGCGCGCCTCATAGAACGGCTCGAACTTTACCCCTGCGCGAAAGCCTTTGGTGGGGTTCAGCCGGTCGTTGCTGCCATCATAGTTGACCGCTGTGGGGAGGCTGAACATCAGGAAATCGCCGTCGCCGACGGTGGTCCTGTCGATGGTGATGGCCTCCACCTTGGCAAACCCGTCCACCGTCCAGCGCTTGCCGATCCTGTGGCTGAAGCCTGCCCGCGCCCCCACCGACTTGGAGCGGTAGGTGTCAGGCGCAATCTGCTCGGCAAAGACGGTGGTGGAGAAGTCGGTATAAGGGGTGAAGACGCCCGGCTTCAGGAAGTTCACCGCAAGGCGGTAGTTGTACTCGTCAGGGTCGGGGCTGTTGATGCCGCCGACGCGCCCTTCCACCTGCAGCTTCTCGGCACGGCCGAAGAGGTTGCGGTGGCGCCAGTAGCCTTCAAGGCCCGCACCGTCGAGGGTGGAGTATTTGGCGCCGACGCCGAACACGCGGCGCTTGCTCTCGGCCACCTGGATCTCGATGGGGAGCGTGCCGTCGCTGGTGATGGCGTCGGCCTCGACAATCCTCTGGGCCTGAAACACCTCGAGCCGGCGGAGCTGATCGCGCGCGCGCTCGAGCTGTTCGGGCGTGAACGGCTCGCCAGGCTTGATGCCGGCGTACCAGGCGACGAAGGCGGGATCCATGTCCTCCGTCCCCGTGACCGTCGTCCCACCGAAGACGGCGGAGCGCCCAGGGTCGACGGTGATGGCAACATCCATCTCGTCATCGTCGTGGTAGGCAGTGGCGGTGCGCTCGGCAATGCGCGCCTTGGGGTGGCCCTTTTCGCGCCAGCGGCCGACGAGGGCACCTTCAGCGGCAATGACGGCGCCGGAGCGGGCCGGGGCACCGCTGCGCAGCCCAAGCTCTTCAGGGGTCTTCGGAACCTTGCGCTCGCCGGCGATGGGGCCTGGGCGGTTCAGGATGCTGACATTGTCAAACAGGTAGACAGGACCTGGATTGACCGAAATCTCCACCTCGGCTTCATCGCCAAAGGTGGCGTCGATGGGAATGTCGGCCGCCTCGCGCCCATCAACGGTTATGGAGATGGTGCCGCCATAGCGCCCATCGGCGTACAAGACGGCCAGAAGGCGCTGATAGTCGCCCCGCGCGGTGGCAAGAAGTGCTGCGGCGCCAGGGCTCGGATCGCCTTTGTTTTCCTCAAGGCGCGAGGCGGCCACCAGGCGCCTGGTGAGGCTGCGGTCGGCCTCGGTGTCAAACGTCACATCGTAGGTGACGGCGTCAGGAGGCGGGGGCTCTTTCTCGCCGCCGAACAGGCGCACACCGAACAGCTCGAATCCGAGCGCGGGCGTTGTCGCCGCCGCGAGGCCAAGGCAGATGGCAGGCACAACGGCCCATTTCGTTCGCGCCAACGCCACGCCCGACACTCCACACACAATCTTCGGCGAATAAGACTAGCGGGTGTGTATAAACAGCAAGCTCACCCGCGGCGTCTCTTTACAGGCCTTGCCGAATCTGACGCGCATTGCGTCCAATCGGCAACACTGCGGCGCAACCGCCCCTTGAAGCGGCCCGCATGAGACGGCACAACAGCCCCGACAGCCACCACACCGATGGTGGCCGTCGCTTCAATGCCTTAAGTGTAGAGCTGGCGTGGGGTCGACCACGCCCGTGAAGACCGGAAGAGTTGCGTGATGGAAGCCGTCTTCAATCATTTGATCGGGTTTGTGGGTCTGTTTGCGCTGACCTATGCGCTGGTGTTCGGCTCCTACCTCGTGTTCGGTTGGGCCTTCACCAAATGGGCCGAGCGGCATCCTGAGCGCAAAATCCAGCCCAACAGGGACGGTTTGAAGCGCCGCAACAAGGAAATCCGCGCCAGCGCACGCTCGCTCATTGTCACGTGCGGGTGCTTTGCCGGCGGCATTTATCTGCAGCTTCAGGGGGTGACGCTGTTCTCGCCCTTTGCGCTGACCTGGTGGTCGGCGCCGTTGATGTTCCTCGCGTCCGTCATCTTGTTCGATACCTGGTTTTATTGGGTGCACAGGCTGGCCCATGTGGGGCCGTTCAAAAAGTGGCACGTCCTGCACCACCAGAGCGTCGCGCCGACAGTGTGGTCGAACTATTCCGACACCCATTTCGACGCGTTTTCCCAGCAGAGCTTCTTCCTGTTCATGCCGTTGATTGTGCCGTTTCCGCCGGCCATTTTCATCGCCCACAGGGTGTTTGACCACTTCAACGGGATGATCGGCCATTCGGGGTTCGAGTTCGCGGCGGGCCCGTCCTCGCGCTACCCTTCGCCCGTGGTGTGCGTGACCTTCCACGACATGCACCACTCCACCTACAACTATAATTATGCGAACCATTTCTCGTTCTGGGACAGGGTGATGGGCACCATCCACCCCGAGTACGACAGCGCGGTGAAGCGGTTCGAGACCAGCGGCAACGGCACCACACAGCAGGAGCCTGGCGCTGCCCGCCCCACCGCCTAACCCGACCGCATCGGGCGCGTGCGTGGGGCGCCCACAAATCG
>JBCDCF010000025.1:0-13925 GCA_039182345.1 Pseudomonadota bacterium | reverse complement strand
CTTAGCCCTTTGAGAGCGAAGCGCCGTCTAGCATGTTTTGTTCCGATTCCTGCGCTTTTATCGGGTCAGACGGTCCAAAAACGACCAAAAACCGCTGCGGGTCTTTTTGACTCTATAAAGGTCGGCAGGGGTGAAACGACGGTGAAACAGGGACCGTCCGAGAACCAAGTGGCTCAGCATAACAACACCTCCTTAAAGTTACGCCCAAGGCAGAAAGCAGCGGGAAGTGGCTGGCAATTCGCCGCCTTCTCGGGTACGCCATAAATCTCCGCACTGGGTGCGCCTTGGAGCCTCAATATACGCACATTGTGCGCATATTCAAGAGCCAGAGCGCACTTTGTGCATCGATTATTGTGCTGGAAGAGGATCCATGACGCCGGAACAATTCCGCGCCTGGCGAAAAGCCAACGGCTGGAAACAAAAAGAGCTGGCCGAGCGCCTCGGTCTGAAGCGCCGCATGATCCAGTATTACGAGCATGGCAAGCGCGACGGTAAGGAGATCGAGATCCCCAAAACCGTCAGGCTGGCCTGCTATGCCATTGCGTGCGGTGTGGAGGAGTTCGACGGCCGCTCGGTGGAATGGTCGATGCCTGACGAGCCCGATCCCAACGCATCGGTGGACGACGACAACGATTGAGCGGACGCTTCGGCGGCCCGCACAGCCTCTCGCGGCTTATTCGTGCGCTGATGGTTCCATGTCCGGCCAACCTGGACTAGAACCTGCGTGGTTCCCCTCAAACCGATCCGAAGGCGCGGCCGGCCGGCCGCGTGAGCCATGCCGAAACGCACAGATCTTAAGACCATCCTCATCATTGGCGCAGGGCCGATCATCATCGGCCAGGCGTGCGAGTTCGACTATTCGGGCACCCAGGCCGTCAAGGCGCTGAAGGAAGAGGGCTACCGTGTGGTCCTGGTCAACTCCAATCCGGCCACCATCATGACCGACCCGGAGCTGGCCGACGCCACCTACATCGAGCCCATCACGCCCGAGGTGGTGGAAAAGATCATCGAGAAGGAAAAGCCTGACGCCCTCCTTCCCACCATGGGCGGACAGACGGCGCTGAACTGCGCGCTCTCCCTGTTTGAAAGCGGCGCCCTCGACAGGCACGGCGTTGAGATGATCGGCGCGAACGCGCAGGCCATCGAAACGGCCGAGGACCGCGAGAAATTCAAGGAGGCGATGACGGAGATCGGCCTTGAATCGCCGCGCTCGCAGATCGCCCACTCCCTCGCCGATGCCTTCGCCGCCCTTGAGGTGATCGGCCTTCCCGCCATCATCAGGCCCTCCTTCACGCTCGCCGGCACGGGCGGCGGCATTGCCTATAACCGCCACGAGTTCCTGGACATTGTGGAGCGCGGGCTCGACGCCTCGCCCACGACGGAAGTCCTGATCGAGGAATCGGTGCTCGGCTGGAAGGAGTTCGAGATGGAGGTGGTCCGCGATCGTGCGGACAATGCCATCATCATCTGCTCCATCGAGAACGTCGACCCTATGGGGGTCCATACGGGCGATTCCATCACCGTCGCGCCGGCGCTCACCCTCACCGACAAGGAGTATCAGCGCATGCGCACCGCCTCCATCGCGGTGCTGCGCAAGATCGGCGTGGAGACGGGTGGCTCCAACGTCCAGTTCGCCATCGACCCCAAAGACGGGCGCATGGTGGTGATCGAGATGAACCCCAGGGTGTCGCGCTCCTCAGCGCTCGCCTCAAAGGCGACGGGCTTTCCCATCGCCCGCGTAGCGGCAAAGCTTGCCGTCGGCTTCACGCTGGACGAGCTTGAAAACGACATCACCAAGGGCGCAATGCCTGCGTCCTTCGAGCCCACCATCGACTATGTGGTCACCAAGATCCCGCGCTTCACGTTCGAGAAATTCCCTGGCGCGGACACCACGCTCACCACCTCCATGCGTTCTGTCGGCGAGGTGATGGCCATTGGCCGGACCTTTGCTGAATCCATGCAAAAAGCCTTGCGTGGCCTAGAGACCGGCCTGACGGGCTTTGACGAAATGGCCATCGACGGCCTCGGCAAGGGCGAGGACGGCAATGCCATTCGCGCCGCCATCGGTGTGCCGAGGCCCGACAGGATCCTCAATGTCGCCCAGGCGATGCGCCTTGGGTTCGACCTTGAGGCCATCTACCAGTCGAGCCGCATCGACCGCTGGTTCCTTGAGCGCATTGCCGAGATTGTCGCCCTTGAGGACCGTGTGCGCGCCCACGGCCTGCCTGAAGACGCCGACAATGTGCGCATGCTCAAATCGTTCGGCTTTTCCGATCAGCGCCTTGCCGCCCTCTCAGGTCAAACCCCTGAGGACGTTGCGGCGCTGCGCGATCAGTTGAACGTCCACCCCGTCTATAAGCGGATCGACACGTGCGCGGCCGAGTTTGCCGCCCCCACCGCCTACATGTACTCCACCTACGAGACGGTGACGGGCGATGCGCCCCAGGACGAGGCAGAGCCCTCCAACCGCAACAAGGTGGTGATTCTTGGGGGCGGGCCGAACCGCATCGGCCAGGGGATCGAGTTCGACTATTGCTGCTGCCACGCCGCCTACGCCCTTGCCGAGACGGGCATCGAAACGGTGATGGTCAACTGCAATCCAGAGACCGTCTCCACCGACTTCGACACCTCTGACCGCCTCTACTTCGAGCCGCTCAGCCTTGAGGACGTGCTGGAAATCCTGAAGGTGGAGGGTTCGCGCGGCCGGCTGATGGGCGTCATCGTCCAGTTCGGCGGCCAGACGCCTTTAGGGCTTGCCGAAGGGCTGGTGGATGCAGGCCACACCATTTTGGGCACAAGCGTCGATGCCATCGACCTTGCCGAGGACCGCGACCGCTTCCAAAAGCTCCTGACGCGGCTGCGGCTCAAGCAGCCCGACAACGGCATTGCCTATTCGGTGGAGCAGGCGCGGCTTGTGACGTCAGAGGTGGGGATGCCCATTGTGGTGCGCCCCTCCTACGTCCTCGGTGGGCGGGCGATGCAGGTGATCCGCGACGAGGAGGCGCTCGACGGCTACCTTTTCGGCGCGCTCCAGCACCTCATCCCGCCGCACATCCGCGCCAAGTACCCCAACGACAAGACCGGGCAGATCAACATGCTGCTCGGCAAGAACCCCCTCCTGTTCGACCGCTATCTCGACGGTGCTGTGGAGGTGGATGTGGACGCCCTTGCCGACGGCGAGGACGTGTTCGTCTGCGGGATCATGGAGCACATCGAGGAAGCGGGCATTCACTCGGGCGATTCGGCCTGCACTCTGCCGCCGCGCACACTGTCGCCGACGCTGATCGAGACCTTGAAGGCCCAGACCGCCGCGCTGGCGCTGGCCCTCAAAGTGGTGGGGCTGATGAACGTTCAGTTCGCGGTCAAGGACGGCGTTGTCTACATTTTGGAGGTGAACCCCCGCGCCTCGCGTACCGTGCCGTTCGTGGCGAAAACCATCGGCATCCCCATCGCAAAGATCGCCGCGCGCATCATGGCCGGCGAGCGCCTTGCCTCCTTCGGCCTGAAGGAAGAGCCCCTCGGCCATGTGAGCGTGAAGGAGGCCGTCTTCCCCTTCGCCCGTTTCCCCGAGGTGGATACGGTTCTCGGCCCGGAAATGAAGTCCACGGGCGAGGTGATGGGGATCGACACCAGCGCAGCGCTCGCCTTTGCCAAAGCCCAGCTAGCCGCAGGCAGCGGCCTTCCCAGCAAGGGCAATGCCTTCGTTTCGGTCAAGAACGCCGACAAGGAGGCGATCCGCGCGGCCGCAAAGGCGCTTGCGGCGGAGGGCTTTACCATCATCGCCACATCGGGCACCCAGCGCGACCTGTCGGAAAACGGTGTCGCCTCCAAGCGCATCAACAAGGTGTCGGAAGGGCGGCCCCACATTGTGGACGCCATCAAGAACGGCGAGATCGATCTTGTCCTCAACACCACCGAAGGTCCCCAGGCGCTTGAGGATTCACGATCCATGCGTATGGCAGCTTTGTTTCACAAAGTGCCCTATTATACGACGGTGTCGGGTGCCCTCGCGGCCGCAGAAGGCATTGCCCGTCAAGGGGCTGGGGAGCTTGAGGTCCGGCCCCTTCAGTCCTACGTGAGCGGATTGTCAGCGCAATAGGGCACGGGTTCAGACCCTTTAGAGCGTGCTTGCAAAATGGGCACGCAATGGCTGACACTGTCATCTTTCGCGGAATACGCGGCGTTTGAGAAAGTTCGGACGATGGAAAAAATACCGATGACGGGAGCGGGCTACGCCTCCCTGGAGCGTGAGTTGAAGCAGCGCACATCGGAAGAGCGCCCGAAAATCATCGCGGCGATCTCCGAAGCGCGCGCCCATGGCGATCTGTCGGAAAACGCTGAGTATCACGCGGCCAAAGAGGCCCAAAGCCACAACGAAGGCCGCATCCAGGAACTGGAAGACATGCTCTCGCGCGCCGAGGTCATCGACGTGTCCAAGCTGTCGGGCGACACCGTGAAGTTCGGCGCCCACGTCACCCTCGTGGACGAGGACACCGAGCAGGAGAAAAAGTACCAGATCGTCGGCGACGTGGAGGCGGACGTGAAGAACGGCCGCGTGTCCATCTCCTCGCCCATCGCCCGCGCCCTCATCGGCAAAGGCGTTGGCGATTCGGTGGAGGTGGCCGCCCCCGGCGGGGCCCGCGCCTACGAAATCACCCAGGTCAGCTTCAGCTAGGCCAAGTGGCCCGGTCGTCCTTAATGGCCTGACCGGGCACCCGCGCACGGCTTAGGGGCCGACGGCGCGATTTTCTTCCACCTCGCCGTGTACCTTGCCTGTCATCTTCAGTAGGTAGGCAACAGCGCGCGCGGTGCGCCCTTTCCGTTCACGACACAATGCCAGGATTGCCAGACGATGGCGCGTCAGTTCATCTACCACATGCAGGGGTTGTCGAAGACCTACGGCTCCAAGAAGGTGCTCGACAACATCCACCTGTCCTTCTACCCGGACGCGAAGATCGGCGTGCTCGGCCCCAACGGCTCGGGCAAGTCCACGCTGCTCAAAATCATGGCCGGCCTCGACAAGGAGTATAATGGCGAGGCCTGGGTGGCTGAGGGCGCGCGCGTGGGCTACCTGCCCCAGGAGCCGCAGCTCGACCCCGACAAGACCGTGCGCGAGAACGTCATGCTCGGCGTTGCCGAAAAGCAGGCCAAGCTTGAGCGCTACAACGAACTTGCCATGGACTATTCCGACGAGACCGCCGACGAAATGGCGCGCCTCCAGGATGAGATCGACGCCAACAATCTGTGGGACCTCGACAGCCAGATCGACCAGGCGATGGACGCCTTGCGCTGCCCGCCTGACGATTCGCCCGTGACGAACCTTTCGGGCGGTGAACGGCGGCGTGTGGCCCTCTGCCAGCTTCTGTTGTCCCAGCCGGACCTCATCTTGCTGGACGAGCCCACCAACCACCTGGACGCTGAGACCGTCGCCTGGCTTGAAAACCACCTGAGGGAGTATCCTGGCGCGATCCTCATCGTCACCCACGACCGCTACTTCCTGGACAATGTGACGGGCTGGATCCTGGAGCTCGACCGCGGTCGCGGCATTCCTTACGAGGGCAACTACTCCGCCTACCTTGAGAAAAAGGCCAAGCGCCTTGCCCAGGAAGGGCGCGAGGCTGCGGCCGAACAGCGGGCCCTGTCCCGCGAGCGCGAGTGGATCCAGTCCTCCCCCCGCGCGCGGCAAACCAAGTCCAAGGCGCGCATCCAGGCCTATGAGGAGCTGTTGCAGCGCAACGAGGAGCGCGTGCGCTCTGGCGAGGCGCAGATCGTCATCCCCGCAGGCCCGCGCCTCGGTGACACGGTGATCGAGGTTGAGGGGCTGAAAAAGTCCTTCGGTGACAAGATGCTGGTGGAGGACCTGTCCTTCCGTCTGCCGCCTGGTGGCATTGTCGGTATCATCGGCCCCAACGGCGCCGGCAAGACGACGCTGTTCAACATGTTCACCGGCAAGGAAAATCCCGACGATGGCGCGGTGAAGGTGGGCGACACCGTCGTGCTCGGCTATGTGGACCAGTCCCGCGATAGCCTTGATGGCAAAAAGTCCGTCTGGGAGGAGATTTCCGGCGGCAACGATGTCATCGAGCTTGGCAAGCGTGAGGTGAACAGCCGCGCCTATGTGGGGGCCTTCAACTTCAAAGGGGGCGACCAGCAGCAGAAGGTGGGCAACCTCTCCGGCGGCCAGCGCAACCGCGTGCACTTGGCCAAGATGCTGAAGTCAGGCGCCAACGTCCTCCTCCTCGACGAGCCCACCAACGACCTCGACACAGAGACGCTCGCCGCTCTTGAGGACGCGCTTGAGGATTTTGCAGGCTGCGCCGTGGTCATCAGCCACGATCGCTTCTTCCTGGATCGCCTCGCCACCCACATCCTCGCCTTTGAAGGCGACAGCCACGTGGAATGGTTCGAGGGCAACTTCCAAGCCTACGAGGAAGACAAAAAGCGCCGCCTCGGCCCCGACGCCATCGTCCCCCGCCGGGTGAAGTACAAGCGCCTGACGCGGTAGGGGCAGCCACCGTCGCCAAAAGGACGACGGGCGAGGGAGCGCGTGATGACCATGAAATCCCTCGCTTCCTGGACCATCGCTCTGATCGTTGTGGGCGTGGTCGCTTGTGAGCTTGTGGCCCGCTTCGCCCTCGGTCTCGGGACGCCGCCACTGTCGGTGGCGCACGAGACCATCGAATACATGTTCAAGCCGAACCAGGACGTCGACCGGTTCGGCAACCGCCAGCTCTACAATGCTCACGGCATGCGCTCCGGCCCCGTGGGCGAGTCGGATCGCTGGATCCTTGCCATCGGTGACAGCGTCTTGAATGGCGGAAACCTCACCGATCAAGACGAGCTTGCCACCACGGAGCTTGCCAAGGATGTTGCCGCCGACGGGGTTTTCGTCGGCAACGTCAGCGCAGGCAGCTGGGGACCTGCCAATGCCTTGGCCTGGGTCCAGGCCCATGACCTTGGCCTGGTGGAGACTGCCGTTTTCGTCACCCACACCCAGGACGAGACGGACGTGCCGCGCTTCGGCCCCCTCAACCCGCAGACCCATCCGACGGAAGCGCCGATGTCGGCGGCGGTGGAGCTGTTGACCCGGTATGTGGCGCCACGGCTTGGTATCGGTTCTGGGGCAGGACGCACCAACCCGTCCATTTCGCCCATTACCGAGGAGGACAAGCGCCAGTCTGCGGATGAAGCATTCGGTGACCTTCTGACCGTCTTCGCCCAGGAGGAGATCAAGGCTTGCATCGTCGCGCACCCATTGCGCGAAGAGTTTTTGGCCGGCGAACCAGGCGCGTCCCGTTTCACCTCTCACGCCAAGACCCGCGATGTGCCCGTGGTCAGCCTAGGGGAGGACGTGCCACGAACGCCAGCGTCGGCCGAGCGCCTTTATCGCGACACAATTCACATCACCGCAGCTGGTCAGGCGGAACTGGCAAAGGCCTTGAGGACCTGCATCGACACAGCGCGTGTTCCTCGCGCCAGCTTGTAGACTGCGGATCTGTGGACGAATCGCGCCGCGGCTTCGCTTGCGCAATCCCTCCTCAAAGCGTCATTGTGTGAACCATCAAGCGCCGCGGCGCGATGTGCCCTGCAGCTGCTTCGATATTGCCGCACAAGAGGCACAGTTATGATTGCGCGATTGATTTGTCTTTTGGCCCTCACCGCCCTGCTGGTGGCTCCATCCCCCACCCGTGCCGATGATTTTGACGAGGTCTTCGCCAACACGCTGAGGGACCTTTTTATCAACCTGTCCTGCCGCAGCCCCGACGGGCGCACGGACGTGATGTTCGTCGGCATTGCCATGGACAACCCCACCATGTCGAAAGCGGTGAGGGACGACATCAACAGCCGCGCCTTCCGTGCGGTGAACACCCTTGGCGAGTTTCGGGCGAACTTCCTTGAAGGCATGAACCTCATCGCCACCCTTGCCGCAGGGCGCGACGCTGGCGTTGCCATCCGCCGTGCCCTCGCCGAACGGCATAAGGCGCCCGTCATCATCTTCATCCAGGCGCGTCGGCCCGCACCCGACGTTGTGGCGCTGCGGGTGGAGGCGAGCTGCCAGGAGGAGGCCGGCGCCGGCTACGTTAACACCCAACAAGCAACGCTGTTCGTGGACGTCGACACGCTCGACCCGGTGGACCGGCCCAAGACCTTGACCTCATGACGCTTCAAGGGGCGCTCACCCTTGAGATGACCCGTCTGGGACGGCTGAAACTTGCCCAGTCCGTCGACCTTGCCGTTGAGAATAGCCTCAGCGGTCTGTGCAGCCTGCCTCGCGAGGTGGAGTTTGTCGCCAAATCCGTCTTGTCAAACATCCGGCTCAGCCGCGATACGCTGTCAGGGCCCTTGTCGTCCGACGAACTGGTGTTGAAGCTCCAGGTCTGGTCATCGGACATTGCGCCCTCGGTGGTCTCCCTGGGCTTCACACTGGACAGAGACAGTCAGACGCTGGCGAGCACGCAGCGGCGCATCATCGTCGACCCTTCGCTCTTGGCAGGGTGTACCTCGCAAATCAGTTCGGCCGCCTCGCAAGCCGATGCGGAGCGTGAGGAGCGCATGGCCGCCATTGCCGAGCGCGAGCAACAGTTGGCACGCCTGTTGGAAGAGACACAGCGCAAGCTGGACGAGATGGAAGCGCG
This sequence comes from Pseudomonadota bacterium, assembly GCA_039182345.1. Lineage (GTDB taxonomy): Bacteria > Pseudomonadota > Alphaproteobacteria > Rhizobiales > Amorphaceae > Acuticoccus. The sequence continues at coordinate 5,289 of JBCDCF010000025.1, read as the reverse complement.
CAAGCAAGAGCTGCGGGAGGCGGAACTCCAGCAGGAGAAAGAGCGCGAGGCGGAGCGCATGCGCGCACTTGAGGAGGCCTTGCACCGTGAGCGCCAGCAGCGTGAGGCGGCCGAGGAGCGCGAACGGGCCTACCGCGACCGCCTCGCCGATGCACGTGACAAGGCCACGCCGCCCGCCGCCGTTGTGACAGTCCAGCCCAGGCAAACCTACCACTTTGTTACCAACCTCAACCCGAGAGGGGACAACTGGCTGGCGCTGCGCAGGCGGCCCACAACGCGCTCGGGCGGTCGCCTTGCCAAGCTCGGCCCCAACACGCTTCTGGTGGCCACAGGACGACGTTTGGGCCGTTGGATGGAGGTGGACGTCCCTTCCCAACCACCAGGGGCGCAAAGGGGCTGGGTGTTCGACGCGTATGTGGGGTGCTGCCGCTAGCGCGCTCTTCGCTCAGGTTGGATCAACATAAGCCAAGAGCAATCGCGCCAGATATGGGGTGCGAGCACGTTATCACCCGCTCAGTGTGATTCACACTGAGCGGGTCGTGCCCTAGCGCTTGTCCCGTTCGATCTGGGGCAGATGGAGCAGAGAGGACAGGCGCCGGACTTGAATGGGAATCACGCGGTCGCCCGCCAGGTCGGTCGGCTCTGGTGGGATGCCACCCCGGCCGGCGACCCCCGCTTCAACTCACGAAATGGTAGGGCGTGACGGAGCGCCGGGTTACGTCCATCACCAGTTTGCCCGTCAGGGGTGGGAAGGCGCGCCAGTTGCAGTTTTCGCGCTTGCACAGGCGGCAGTTGACGCCGATGGGGGAGACCGAGCGGGACCGTGAGCGGGGGTTGAGGTCAAATCCGTCCGCATAGACGAGGCGGCCTGCGTGGGCGATCTCCGCGCCAAGCCCCACCACAAGATCCTGTCCGGGAACATGGGCGCCGGCCCCTGGCCGCTCCACCGTGCGGGCGATGGTCAGGAAGGTCTGACCTTCAGGCAAGGCGGCAAGGTCCACAACGACGCGGCCAGGGGTGCGGAAAGCCTCATAAAGGCGCCACCGCGGGCAGGTGCCGCCCGACCGGGCGAACGGAAACACGCCGCCCCCGAACCGCTTAGAGATATTGCCGGCACGGTCGACGCGGATCATGAAGACAGGCACACCGCGGGCGCCGGGCTTGCGCAGAGTGGTGAGGCGGTGGGCCACCTGCTCGAACGAAGCGCCGAAGCGGCTGGATAGGATCTCCACGTCATAGCGCAGTCTCTCGGCCGCCTCATGAAAACGGTCGTAGGGAAACATGATGGCGCCGGCCAGGTAGTTGGCGAGCGTCAGTCGATAGATGCCCCGCGAGGAATCTGACGTCAGACGCGGATCGCTGGACATGGCGCGGGTCAACTCCCCGGCCTCAAGCTGTCCCACAAGCTGCGCCACCTGGAACGTGCGGCCGGACGGGGCCAGAAGCTCCGACAGCAACAGGCGCTTCCTATGCCTGTCGAAGCGGCGCAACAGGCCTTGCATCACATCGTAAGGCATGATCTGCACGTCGATGCCATGCACCTTCATGAGGTGGTTGACGAGGCTTGCCGTCAGCGCCTGGGGAAGGTCAAGGCGGATTTCGGCGCGGGCGGCAAGGTCCTCTGCCACCTGCTCCAATTCGCCATAATAGTTGTCGTGGGATTGGAGGGCCTCGCGCGCCTCCTCAACAGCCGAATGGCCGATGGTGGCGCCCGGCACCAGGCCTTCTGAAGCATTTTCGGCAAGGGCTTCGGCGTCTTCGCGAGCCTGGCGGTAGGCTTCGTGCAGGCGGATGACGGCATCGGCGACGCGCGGAAACATCTCCGCCATCTCTTTCAAATCGCTGGTGGCAAGATCGGCGCCGGCCACCACGGGGTCGGCCGCCACCTCCTGCAGCGTCAGCAGCACACCGCCGTCGGCGGACGGGGCCAGGGTGCGCACATCAATGTCGTAGGCATCGGCAAGGCGCAGAATGAGCTGCGCGGTGAGCGGACGCTGGTTGCGTTCGATCAGCGTCAGATAGCTGGCGGAGATGTCGAGCCCCTCAGCCATTTGCGCCTGCGTCAGTTTCAAACCGCGCCGCAACTTGCGGATTTGCGGACCCAGGAAGAGTTTGCGTCTGGCAGCGCTGTCAGACATGACAGTTCTTACAATGTGACACGCTGTATCGCTTCCCGCTCATACAACTCAACTCTTTTGATTCATAACAGGAATAGACCTTCCTGACCAATTCAGGCTTCTTAAGCGGGCTTTGTCCTAGGCCGTCAAGGCCAAGCTGTCTTAGAAAGTCACCGCCATGACAACGTTTAGCGATCTCGTCCCCTCCGCAGCGCACAACCGCTTCGACGGGATCAACCGCGTACACAGTGCCGAGGAGGCCCGGCGCCTGCGCGGTTCGGTCAACATCCGCCACACCCTTGCTGAGCGCGGCGCCAACCGCCTGTGGGAGCTCTTGCACGATGAGCCCTACATCAACGCCCTCGGCGCGGTGACGGGCAACCAGGCCGTCCAGATGGTGCGGGCCGGGCTGAAGGCCATCTACCTGTCAGGCTGGCAGGTGGCAGCGGACGCCAACACCGCCTCCCAGACCTATCCCGATCAGTCGCTTTATCCGGCCAATGCAGGGCCTGAGCTTGCCAAGCGCATTAACCGCGCCCTCATGCGCGCCGACCAGGTGGAGTGCGCCGAAGGCGGTGCCACGCGCGACTGGTTCGCCCCCATCGTCGCCGACGCTGAGGCAGGCTTCGGCGGTCCCCTCAACTGCTTTGAACTGATGAAGGCTTACATCGAGGCAGGCGCTTCAGGCGTTCACTTCGAGGACCAGCTGGCGTCTGAGAAAAAGTGCGGGCACCTTGGCGGCAAGGTGCTGATCCCCACCTCCGCCCATGAGCGCAACCTCAACGCCGCGCGCCTTGCTGCGGACGTGATGGGCACGCCCACCATCGTCCTGTGCCGCACCGATGCCCAGTCCGCCCGCCTCATCACCTCCGATGTGGACGAGCGCGACAAGCCCTTCATCGACTATGACGCCGGCCGCACCCCTGAAGGCTTCTATCGCCTGAAAGAGGGCATGGGGATCGAGCATTGCATTGCCCGCGGCCTTGCCTTTGCCGACAAGTCCGACCTCATCTGGTGGGAGACGTCGACGCCCGACCTTGACGATGCGCGCCGCTTTGCCGAGGCGATCCACAAGGAATTCCCGGGCAAGATGCTGTCCTACAACTGCTCGCCCTCCTTCAACTGGCGCAAGAATATCGACGAGGCCACCATCGCCGCCTTCCAGCGCGAGCTTGGGGCCATGGGCTACAAGTTCCAGTTTGTGACGCTGGCGGGCTTCCACGCCCTCAATCACTCCATGTTCCAGCTGGCCCGCGGTTACGCCCAAACCGGGATGGCAGCCTACTCGGCCCTGCAGGAGGACGAGTTTGCCGCCGAGGCGGACGGCTACACGGCAACGCGCCACCAGCGTGAGGTGGGGACAGGCTACTTTGACGCCGTCTCCCTTGCCCTCACAGGCGGCACGTCCTCAACGACGGCCATGTCCGCCTCCACCGAGACCGACCAGTTCGACACCGCCGAAGAGACCGACCCGACCATCATGGAAGCGGCTGAGTAAGCCACAGCGCATCTGGAGAGAAGCAATGAACACCATTCCCCAAACCCTTCAGCCCGCAACGCCCACCGCTGCCACCATCGATGTGGTGCGCGCTCTGCCGCGCCGTGTGATCGGCTTTGGCACGCGCATCGAGACCGGTGTGCCCCTTGAAGCTCTGCGCGTGTCCTTGGAAGAGATGGCCGAGCAGAGCGCCTTCACCCTTGGCTCCATGATCGAGGAACATGCCGGCGCGGAAGGTGGCGGCCGCTTCGTGGCTGTGGAGTTTCACCTGAAAGCGCGCCGCGGCACCGTGGGCGACCCGCAGATCTTCGCACTCCTGCGTGAGATTGCCGGCCGCCACCGCTGGAACGGCATGGAAAAGCGCGTGGAGCGCTAAGGCGAGGATTCGCGGCCGGGGCGAGCACCTCGGCCGCGCCCCCTCTTTGCGTACATCCTTAGGGAGGCCCGCAAAGACTTGATGCACGTTCGGGATGGACGGCCGTTTGGCGTCCGCATCAAGGTGGCAACTTGTGCCGCTGGGCTCAGCCTGGCGGCACTTTTTTGTGCGCGCCTGTCAGTGGTCCGCGTCGCGCGCCTCTTGCAGGCCTTCCCGGGCAAGCTCGTCCGCGCGCTCGTTTTCCGGATGGCCTGCGTGCCCCTTCACCCAATGCCAGGACACATCATAGGTCTTGATGAGTTCGGCAAGGGCACGCCAGAGGTCGTCGTTCTTCACAGGCTTCTTCGCGGCGGTGCGCCAGCCGTTGGCCTGCCAGCGTGGGAGCCACTCCGTCACCCCCTGGCGCAGGTACTGGCTGTCGGTGTGCACGTCGATGGGAACGGGGCGCTTCAGGGCCTCCAGCGCGCGGATGGCAGCGGTCAGTTCCATCCGGTTGTTGGTGGTGTCGGCCTCGCCGCCCTTCAGCTCCTTGGTGCGACCCTTGTAGCGCAAGATCGCGCCCCAGCCGCCTGGCCCGGGATTGCCGGAGCAGGCGCCGTCGGTGAAGATCTCCACCCGATCGGCCGATGATGTGTCGGAGGCCATAACGCGCTTCTTTGTCTGGTGGTGCGGCGGGCGCGGCTTAGTGGTCGCCAAGCCCGTAGGCGGATGGGCCGGACAAGGTTCTATGGAACCGCAAGCGCTCAAGATAGGGACGCGGATCCTTCGGCGTGACGAGCGCGCCTTCGGGCACCCTCAACCAGTCATGAAGGCGCGTCAGAAGGAAGCGCAGCGCCGCGCCACGGCACAGGAGGGGAAGGGCCGCCCGCTCCGCCTCGCTCAAGGGACGCGCGGCATCGTAGGCTCGTGTCAGCGCGCGCGCTTTGGTGACGTTGAAGGCCCCGTCATCCTCAAAGCACCAGGCGTTGACGCACACAGCAAGGTCATAGGCGATCAGATCGTTGCAGGCGAAATAAAAGTCGATGATGCCCGACAGGGCTCGCCCCACGAAGAAGGCGTTGTCGGGAAAAAGGTCGGCGTGAATGATTCCCTGCGGCAGGTCGTGCGGCCAGTGGGCTTCAATGTGGTCAAGCTCGGCATCGACCGCGTCCGTCAGGCCTTTGCGCACCGTGTCGGCAAGGTGGCGCGATTGTTCAAACAATGGCCGCCACGCGTCCGGCCCGAGGGCGTTGCGGCGCTGAAGCTCAAACCCTGCGGCGGTGTCGTGGAGGACGGCAAGCCCTCTGCCGATCTCGGCG
>JBCDCF010000024.1:0-14013 GCA_039182345.1 Pseudomonadota bacterium | reverse complement strand
GCTCCGTCGCTGCCGCCGCTCTGTCGAACGCCTCGCGTTCTTGATCCTCAAGAGCTTTGCCAGCGCACGCCGGGACCTCGCGCAACGCCTGCCATTTGTGGATTCACACCCCAGAAGCGCACCCGCAGCATGTCCGGGATCGGAGCCTTCTTCGACGAGAAGGACGTCTAAGTTGTCGGCACCTTTAGGCGCTCCTCGAGACCGTCCAACAGTGGCTTTGATGGGTGTTCCATGTCTTCCTAACATGCGCCAGCACGGTTTTCTGGAGGCGGTCGCGGTCGCCACAGGCCGACGTGGATCCATGACGCATTCAAGAATCTTACTGAATAGAACTGCAACTGCGGGAGGATCGGAGACTTGCGTGCCGCATTGGGCTCTGAGCCGACTTGTCTCAGCAATCCAGGTTACATGATGGAGAAAGCTGCGCACCGTCCGACAGAGTGCGTGTCCAGTTTGTCTGCCTTGATCAATCTCGCTGGGTTGCCCGGTCTCAGCAAAAGCCTGAGCTGCGGCGTGACGGCCGTCGATGCAGTGTGCCGGTTGTCGCTAGCACCCGCTGTCACCCAACGGCATTCAGTCTTAGCGCCGCGCCGCCGTCCCCACTGTCAATTGGCATCCCACCACCCCGTGCCACACGAGGATCGATGTCGAGGGTCAGCCCGGCCTTGTCGATCTCAGCCATAAGGGAGGTGAAATCCTTCAGAACCTCCTGCCAATCACGCCCTTAGCCCGCGATGAACTTTTGCGGGCTCTTGTGTCCGGCACGGACAGCCGCGATGTCGCCTCGACATCTTTGATGGGGTCGATGGGCTCGTTGGCCGGCACGATGTACCTCCAGCGATAGTCCTCTCGGCGCGCTTGCAGCACACCGGCCATCACCGCGGTCTCGGCCCAACGGCTGGCGATCCGCGCGTGCATCTTCGGGATGATCGTCAGCCACTGGAGCTGTTCAATAAGACTGCGAAACTCGATCTCCCTCGATACTGTCCACCACGTAGCAGACGGCTCTTGCGACTTGAACTCGACGAACACCACACGGCCATCGCGGACGAAGATGCGGTCAGGGAGGCCACGACGACCGGGGCTGACCCACTTGAAGACGCTCCATCCCCTCGCTCGCGCGAGAGCGCAGACTCTACGTTCGATGTCCCGTTCTCGTACAACTCAGTCCTTTCGGTACCGGGTGGCTTCAAACCCTGCCGCCGCGAAGGGGAAGGGCGGGCGGCCTCGACCTTGCGTACTTGAAGGCTGCAATCAGTCTTGCTCACAAGGAAAGGATGATTCGCTTTCCGGTTCCCGTGTAGATGCCGCCCCCTCCGAAGCCGCGCGACAGGTGGTTGACACGCGATGTGGTCGCCAAGCTGCTATGGGCATGCTGGCGTTACAAGCAAACCAACAAAGGCAAGAGCGTCTACCCCCGCAGGCACCTGGCCATCTACATCCTGATGGCCCGCTATACAGGCACGCGATCATGGGCCATTTGCAACGCCGCAGTGAGACCATCGCAAGACCGGGGGTGGGTGGACCTCCAGCATGGCTTCTACCACCGGGCCGCCAAGGATGGGCGCGCCATAAACAAGCGGAAGCCTCCCATTCGCCTTCCTCAGCCACTGCCTGCCCACCTGCGCCGATGGCACAAGAACCGTCCTGGCCAGAAGTTTGTGGTGGAGTGGGCGGGCAAGCCGGTCGGATCGGTGAAATGATCCTGGTCCAGCGCTCGCAGGGCCGCCGGGTTGAGCGACGACGTTACACCCCATGCACGACGCCACACAGCCATCAGCTGGGCCATGCAGTCAGGCGCTGAAAAGTGGGATGTTGCGGGCTATTTCGGTGTGTCGCTGAAGGTCATCGAGGAGGTGTACGGCCACCGCCATCCGGACCACCAATTGTCGGTCCACAGGGCACTTTCAGGCGGAAAACTGGACTTCAGTCTGATAGATTAGAGCTAAGTCTTTGATTTCATTTGGTGCCCAGGAGAGGACTCGAACCTCCACGCCTTGCGGCACACGGACCTGAACCGTGCGCGTCTACCAGTTCCGCCACCTGGGCATTTGTGTAACGGCTGGGGACGGCTAAGCGGTTCGGGCGACAAAGTCAATCGCCCCGGCGCGGCGGATCGCCATCATCATGGCGTGCACCGTTGCCCTCGGCGCCCCATCGCCTTAGAGCCGTTCTGATCAGGCGCGAACGTGGTGGCGCGCGGCCAGCGCGGGGACACAACGAGCGGGCGGTCACGGCGGGTTGGACTGTGTACGGCGGGCCGGCTTTCGTCTAGAGCCGTCCTCCACGCTGTGTGGTTGGCCATTGGGTGATCGCTGGGAGCCCCGCAGGGTGGCAGCGTCGCACAGTGGCAGTGCCGTGCAGTGGCCGTGCGGCGGACGAAGGGATTGCGAGGGGACCTTATGGAGCGGCATCCAGGCAAGCTGGTCACTGTGTTCGGCGGATCAGGCTTTGTGGGGCGCTATCTGGTGCGCGCGCTCGCCAAGGACGGTTGGCGTGTGCGCGTTGCCGTCCGGCGGCCGGACCTTGTGGGTCACCTCCAGCCCATGGGCATGGTGGGCCAAATCCACCCCGTCCAGGCCAATGTGCGCTCCGAGGAGAGCGTCAGGGCGGCCGTCAGCCACGCTGATGTGGTGGTCAACCTTGTGGGCATCCTGGCCGAGGGCGGCAAGCAGACCTTCGACGCCATTCAAGCGGAAGGCGCCAAGACCGTGGCGCACGCCGCGCGCGATGCTGGCGTGGGACGCTTCGTCCAAATGTCGGCCATCGGTGCCGACCCCAACGGCGCGGCGGACTATGCGCGCACCAAGGCCGCTGGCGAAGCGGCAGCCCTTGAAGCCTATGAGGACGCCGTCATCGTGCGCCCATCCATTGTGTTCGGGCCGGAGGATCAGTTTTTCAATCGCTTTGCGGGGATGGCAAAACTCTCCCCCTTCGTGCCTGTGGTGGGGGAGAACACCAAGTTCCAGCCTGTCTATGTGGGCGATGTGGGGGCCTTCACTGCCGCCGCCGCAAAGGGCGAAGTTCCGGGCGGCAAAGCCTATGAGCTTGGCGGACCTGAGGTGAAAACCTTCCGCGAGCTGATGGAGATGATGCTCACCATCACCCGCCAGAAGCGCAAGATCATGCCGCTATCGTTCGGCATGGCGACGCTTCAGGCGCGCGCGCTGTCCCTCCTTCCCAAACCACCCTTGACGGTGGACCAAGTGGAGATGCTGAAGCGCGACAATGTTGTGTCCGATGCTGCCATCGCGGACGGGCGCACCTTTGCGGCGGCCAACATCGAGCCCCAGGGGCTGGAGGCGATCCTTCCCACCTACCTGTGGGTTTATCGCCGCGGCGGTCAGTTCGCCGAGCCTGGGAGCGCTGCCTGAGCCACTCCCCAACCAAGCCCTCTTGCCGGCCGCTCTAGCCGCGGTCTTCGCCGGTGGCAGGCCGCCGTTGTCAGGCGCCAAGTCCACCATAGTGGATGAGGGCAAGGCCGATGACGCCAACGCCAATGCGCCACCAGGCAAAGGGCGCAAACCCGTGCTTTGAGACAAAGTCCAGGAGCGTGCGCACCACGAGGAGCGCAGCGAAAAAGGCGGTGACGAAGCCTATGGCAATGAGCGCCACATCGTCGCCGGAAAGGGCGTTGCGGTTGGCATAAAGGTCATAGGCGAACGCGCCGCTCATGGTGGGGATGGCAAGGAAGAACGAAAACTCCGCAGCGGATCGCTTGTCCGTCCCAAGCAGCAGCGCGCCGCCAATGGTTGCGCCAGAGCGCGACACCCCAGGCACCAGCGCCAACACCTGACAGCACCCGATGGCAAAGGCGAGCCACAAGGGGTAGCGCATGGCATTGTCATAGCGTGGCGTCACGGCGCGCCGGTCAATCAACAACAGCGCCGCACCGCCGACAATCAGCGTGGTGCACACAAGGGTCGGCGTCTCAAACAGCACCGTCTTGATGAAGCCGTGCAGCATCACCCCCATGACCGCGGCCGGCAGGAACGCAATTACGATCCCGATCACAAAGCGCCGCGCGGCAGGATCGGTGGGGATCGCAGCCGCCACCCGCAACAGCCGCGCGGCATAAACGGCGAGGATGGCGCAAATGGCACCCAGCTGGATAAGCACCTCGAAGGTTTTGCCTGTGGACTGGAAACCGATGAACTCGCCCACCAGCAAAAGGTGCGCTGTGGAGGAGACGGGGATGAACTCCGTCAGCCCCTCCACAATCCCCAGCACCACCGCAGAGGCGATTGTTTCGTTGTCCATCTCGTTCTCGCCTTCATTATCGGATCGGGGAGGGTTATAAGCCGGGGTCGTTAGATGCGTTTGGTGCGAACGCGCCGCGCCGCCGTGTGTCAGTCCTTAGCGTTAGGCGCCGACGATGAAACTGCACCACCATCCCTTTCTGGCGCCTTGCCGGTTCATCCGTTTGGCGCTCGCAGAGCACACGATCAACCCCGATTTGATCGTTGAGCCGTTTTGGGAGGCTCGTCCCCAGTTCGTGGCGGTCAATCCGGCACTGTCGCTGCCGATGGCCTATGACGGTGAGCGTGGCCCTTTGTGCGGCGCGCTGGTGTTGATGGAGTACGTGGACGAGCGCTATGGCGAGACCCGCCCTGGCCATCGCCTGTTGCCCGCCGACCCGTTCGAGCGGGCGGAGGTACGCCGCCTCGTCCACTGGTTCACCGAAAAGTTCGAGGAGGAGGTGGCCGGCCCCTTGGTGACGGAGCGCATCTTGAAGATCGAGATGCCCAACAAGAGGGGAGGGGGCGCCCCTGATTCGGCCGCCATGCGCACGGCGCGGCAAAACGCGGTCGCCCACACCCACTATCTCGGCTCGTTGGTGACAACGCGCAACTGGGCGGCCGGTGAGACCCTCACCTTCGCAGACCTTGCCGCGGCCGCCGCCTTCTCGGTGGTGGACTATCTGGGCGATGTGCCCTGGGACGCGGACCCTGCCGTCAAGGTCTGGTACCAGACCATCAAGTCCCGTCCTGCCTTCCGTCCCTTGCTCAGCGACCGGGCACGCCTGGTCCCGCCGGCGGACCACTATGGCGACCTCGACTTCTGAGGCGGCCAAACGCTTCCTGGCCGACGATGCCAAGCGCCTTGGCTTTTGTGCCGCAAAAATCACCGACCCGAGCGCTTTTCCCGCCCTGGCAGGCGAGCGGCTGACGGCTGCCATTGCCGCAGGCCACCACGGCACCATGGGCTGGTTGGCCGACACGGCCGACCGGCGGCGCCACCCGAACGCGCTGATGGCCTCGGCCCGCTCCGTCCTGGTGCTGGCCATGAACTACGGCCCCACAAGCGATCCGATGGCCGACCTGTCGCGGCCGGATCGTGCCGTCATCTCCGTCTACGCCCGCAACCGCGACTATCACGACGTGATGAAGGGGCGGATGAAGACACTCGCCCAGCGCTTCGTCGCCCGCTTCGGCGGGGATGTGAAGGTGTTCGTGGACACAGCGCCCGTCATGGAAAAAACCCTTGCCGAGCAGGCGGGCGTGGGCTGGCAGGGCAAGCACACCAACCTTGTCTCGCGCTCGCACGGGTCATGGCTGTTCCTGGGGGCCCTCTTCACGACGCTGTCCCTGACCCCCGACACGCCCCACAGCGACCATTGCGGCTCCTGCCGGCGGTGCCTCGACATTTGCCCCACAGATGCCTTTCCCGCCCCTTACAGACTCGATGCGCGACGCTGCCTGTCCTACCTGACCATCGAAGCCAAGGACATGATTCCCCATGAGTTCCGCGAACCCATGGGCAACAGGATCTACGGCTGTGACGATTGCCTGGCGGTTTGCCCCTGGAACCGCTTTGCCAAAGTGGCCGAAGAGGTGAAGCTTGCCGAACCCGATGCCTACCAGGCGCCCACCCTTGCCGAGCTTGCCGGCCTTGACGATGCCGCCTTCCGCACGCGCTTTTCAGGCTCCCCCATCAAGCGGATTGGACGGGAGCGTTTTGTGCGCAACGTCATGATCGCCATCGGCAATGCATCCAACCCGAAGCACGCTGCCCTTGTGGAGGCGCGGGCGCGCGATGAGGCGCCACAGGTGCGCGCCGCCGCAGCTTGGGCCGCTGCCCGCGTGTTGCCCGAGCGCCGTTACAAGGCCCTTGCCGCAGAGCGCCTCCAGGCCGAGCAGGACCCCATGGTGCGGGCGGAGTGGATGGTGCAGGCGGAGGGGACGGTGTGAGCGCGCAGGAGGACATGCGCCTTGTGGTGCTGGGCTTTGGCTTTAGCGCGCTTGCCTTCACCCGCGCGGTGCGCCCCGGCAACGTCGTCGGCACAACGCGCTCTTCTGAGAAGGCGGACGACCTGCACCAAAGGGGGGTGCGCTCCATCGTCACCGACGGCAGCCATAGCGCAAGCCTCAGCGAGGCGGTGCGCAATGCCACCCACATTCTCGTCACCGCCGCCCCGTCCGATGGGGTGGACCCGTTCATCCACGGCCTTGAGCGCGACTTTCACCATGCGAGCGACCTGTCTTGGATCGGCTACGTCTCCACCATCGGCGTTTATGGCGACCATCGCGGCGCCCGCGTGGACGAGAGGGCCGCCTGCATTCCCACCGCCGAAAGGGGGCAGTGGCGCCTTGCAGCCGAAGGGTCTTGGACGGCGCTCGGTCGGCGTATCGGCGTGCCTGTGGGCATTTTCCGCGCGGCGGGGATTTATGGTCCTGGCCGCAACACCTTCGTGGCGTTGAAGGAGGGGCGCGCCAAGCGGATCGTCAAAGAAGGCCAGGTCTTCAACCGCATCCACGTGGACGATCTTGCCGGGGTCCTGAAGGCGGCTACCGCAAAACCCGCAACGCGCATCTATAATGTTGCCGACAACGAGCCGGCCCCACCCCAGGACGTTGTCACCTTCGCCGCCGACCTCATGGGCTGCGAACCGCCGCCGGCGATCCCGTTCGATGAGGCCAATCTCTCCCCCATGGCCCGCTCCTTTTACGGAGACGTGAAGCGGGTGGACAATCGACGCATCAAGAATGAGCTTGGTGTTCGCTTGATCTACCCCACCTATCGTGAAGGTCTGACAAGCATGTGGGAGAGCGGACTATGGCGCGCACGGTGATTGTCTTGGCGGCACTGGCCGGAATGACGGGCGCTGCACTGGCCCAGTCGGCCGACCAGTTCCAGTTCCGTCAGAACCTTCAGCAGTCCCAGCAAAGCCTTCAGCAGGGCGCCTTCCAGCGCAATCTTGAGGCACAGCAGCAGGGCCGCACCATCGACAGGCGGATGGAGCGTTTGTCGACCGAAAACCAGATCCGGGCGGAAAATCAAACCCGTCCGCCCCAGCCCATCGTCGTGCCCAAGTAAGGCACGACGCGTTCGGCAGGGCGCGGTCAGAAGTTGGTCTTCACGACATTGTCGTGGGCTTCGTCCTCGGCGTTCTCGCCAAACAGACCGGCGGCCATATACTTCAGGAACGAGCCGGTGGACGCGTTCCAGATCTGTGCAGCGCCCGCGTCGAACTTCAACAGCGCAAGGTTCGCGTCGTCTTTGCCGTCGGTGTACCAGGCTGACACGATGGGCGACCAGAAGCGGTCGATCATGGCCCGGTCGTTGTCGAGCCCGATGTGGCCGTGGATGCAGGCAAACAGGTCGTGGTCCTTGGCGCTGAAGCTGATCACCGCATCGTGGGACGTGCTCAGCGCCTTCACCAAACTGTTTTGCGTGTTGGTGAAGAAGTAGATGGTGTCGGGCACCTCCTCACTGAACTGGGCTGTCATGGGCTGTGTGTGAGCCTCCCGCGCGCCGGCAAGGCCAAGCATCACAAACGGGCTGTCACGCAGCGACTCCCAGAATTTTTCCTTCAGTTCCTTGCCGGTGGCCATAATCGCTCCTTGGGTTCTCTCACCAACACCTGCCCGGCCAAAGGGTTGCAACGGCGTACGGCCTTTCTTGCCGCAGGCGCGCGATTGCGTTATTCGTATTTCGTCGATTGACGAAATAGGAGGCACCCATGACAGCGCCCCTAACCCAGCCCCTCGCCGGCGATCACGCGGCCGGCGCTCCGATAGACGATGCTCCGCCGGGTGATGCCATCGCACCAGGCGTCGACCACGTGCAGCTTGCCAAGGTGGCCAAAGCCCTGTCGCACCCCGCGCGCCTGAAGATTATCGAGACCGTTCTGTCCCGCGATGTGTGCATTGGCTGCGACATTGTGGACGAACTGGGCCTTGCCGCGTCGACCACATCCGAACACCTCAAAATCTTGAAAGAGGCGGGCATCGTGGTGGGCGAAATCGTGCGACCGCGGGTCTGCTACTCCGTCGACCCCGACGCGATCCGGCCCTTCCTGCAGTACGTCGAGTCTTTGTCCAACGCCAAACCGGCCAAACTCCCGTAAGTCGCATGAAAATCTCACATTTTCTGACAGCTGCGACGGTCCTCTCTTCGGTTGCGGCAGGGCCCGCGCTGGCCCGCGATGAGGTGCGGATCGTCGGATCCTCCACCGTCTTTCCCTATGCGCAAAGGGTGGTGGATGCCTTCGCCTCTACAGGCAAGCACCCAGCGCCGACACTGGCCTCCACAGGCACAGGCAGCGGCATTACCGCCTTTTGTGCCGGCGTCGGCGCGGATACCCCCGATATTGCCAACGCCTCACGCGCCATGACGCTGGCGGAGTATCAGGCCTGCCGCGAAAACGGTGTCGGCGACATCACCAAGGTGCGCATCGGCTACGATGGCCTGTCCGTGGCCCACTCTAAAGACGCACCTGTGGCCTGGGCCTTGTCCCTCAGGGACCTTTATGCCGCCCTCGCCAAGACCGTGCCCAGCGAGGGAGGGTTTGCGCCCAACCCCGCCAAAGTTTGGTCGGATGTGAACCCTGATCTGCCCGACACGCCCATCAAGGTGTACGGGCCGCCGCCATCGTCGGGCACGCGGGACAGTTTTGCAGAACTTGCCATGGAGAAGGGCTGCAACGCCTTTCCGGCCATTGCCGCGCTTGAAGCGTCCGACACTGACCGCTGGACCGCCATTTGCACGGAGCTGCGCACCGACGGCGCCTATATCGAGGGCAGCGAAGATGACGAGGAGATCGTCAAAGCCCTTGCGGAAGACCCTGAGGCGTTGGGCATTTTCGGCTACGCCTACCTTTACCACAACGATGCGGTTCTGCGCGGCGCGTCCGTCGCTGGTGTCACGCCAAGCTTTGTCACCATCTCAACGGGCGACTACCCGTTGTCCCGACCGCTTTTCTTCTACATCAAGAACGCGCACAGGCAGGACATCCCCAGTCTCAACGCCTTCATCGCCGAGTATGTGTCGGCTGACGCCATCTCTCCCTACGGCTACATGGCCGAGGAGGGGATGACACCCATTCTGGATGACCAAGAGCGCGAGCAGACGGCTGGGGAAGCCATTGACGGCGTCCCCATGCAGGTGCCGGCAGACTGAACGCGGCCTCGCACCAACACCGGCGAACGGCCGCCTGTTGCAGGCGGCCGTTTGGCTCGCTTACTCAGCAGCGGCGACGGCCTGGGCGTGCTGGCGCTTGCGGGCCATCAACTTGTTGACGGCGGCCACATAAGCCTTGGCGGAGGCGACGAGGGTGTCCACATCGGCCCCGCGACCCGATTCGATGCGCCCATTCTGCTCAAGCCTGACGGAGACTTCCGCCTGAGCATCGGTCCCCTCCGTCACGGCGTGCACCTGGTAGAGGGAAAGCCGCGCCTCGTGGGGCAGGATCTTCTTTACGGCATTGAACACTGCATCCACGGGGCCGGACCCGGTCGCCTCCTCGGTGACGTGACGGCCTGAAAGATCCATCACCAGGATGGCCTTTTGCGGCCCGCCCGTGCCGGCAATCACCGTCAGCGAGATCACCTTGGCGCTCTCGTGGTCGATGGTGATCTGATCTTCGATCAGCGCCTCGATGTCCTCATCGTAGACATGCTTCTTGCGGTCGGCGAGGTCTTTGAAGCGGCGGAAGGCTTCCTGCAGCGCGTTGTCGCCCACCTGGAAGCCCAGCTCCTCCAATTTCTGGCGGAAGGCGTGACGGCCTGAGTGCTTGCCCATCACCAGGGATGTGGCGTTCACACCGACGTCCTCGGGGCGCATGATTTCGTAGGTCTCGGCGTGCTTCAGCATCCCGTCCTGGTGGATGCCCGATTCGTGGGAGAAGGCGTTCTTGCCCACGATCGCCTTGTTGTATTGAACGTTAAAGCCTGAGGCCATCGCCACCAGCTTGGAGGCCCGCGTCAGCTGCCGCGCGTCCACCGATGTGGTGTAGGGCATGGCATCGCCGCGGGTGCGAAGGGCCATGACCACCTCTTCCAGCGCAGCGTTCCCAGCCCTTTCGCCAAGGCCGTTGATGGTGCACTCCACCTGCCGCGCGCCGCCTTCAACGCCGGCCAGGGAGTTCGCCACCGCAAGGCCCAGATCGTCATGGCAGTGGACGGAGAAGGTGACAGCGTCCGCCCCGGGCACGCGCTCGCGTATCGCCTCGAACATCGCTTTGTACTCGGCAGGCACGCAGTATCCCACCGTGTCGGGCAGGTTGATGGTGGTGGCGCCGCACTTGATGGCCTCTTCCACGCAGCGGCACAGATAGTCGATGGGCGTGCGCGTTGCATCCATCGCCGACCACTCAACGTCGTCGCACAGGTTACGCGCCTGACGGACGGTGGCGGTGATGATCTCAAGCACCTCCTCCTCGGTCTTCTTCATCTGGTGGGCCAGATGGATGGGAGAGGTGGAGACGAAGGTGTGAATGCGCGGGCGTTCAGCATGGCGCACCGCTTCGCCGGCCCTGTCGATGTCGGCGGAGATGGCGCGGGCAAGGCCTGCCACGACAGCGTTCTGCATCTGCTTGGCGATCTCCGAGACGGCCTCGAAATCGCCCTCTGAGGCGATGGGAAAGCCCGCCTCGATGATGTCAACGCCCATCTCGTCCAGGAGCGTTGCGATCTGAACCTTCTCGTCCAGCGTCATGGATGCGCCGGGGCTTTGCTCGCCGTCGCGCAGGGTGGTGTCAAAAATCTTGATGGTGTCGGTCATCTCATCGGTCCTTACGGGGCCGCGCGCGGCCGCTTGATCGGGTTGGTTTCGATCATCCCCTGAACGGGCGCCCGCTGGCCGGGTCGCCGACGCTCAGGGGCTGGTAAGGAGAAGGAGAAGCGCGCACGTTGGCCGCCCGGCACAGGGTGCCGTCCGCAGCGAAAAGGTATGCCGTGCGTCGCGCGTCATTGAACGCCTTTTACACCGTGTTGGCGCGTGTGGCCAGAGGGGAGGGCGTGCGCAGGCAAGCCCCGCCGCATTTCAGGGTTCAGTTGCCGCCGGGGTTCAGAAGTACGCGCACGCGGGACGTGGATTCCACACGGGCCAAGCCAGTGTCCAAGTCCACCGTCAGAACATCCCCCGACACCACGTTGCCGCCCTGGGTGAGGGTGACGTTGCCGTTCAGCGCCATGGTGCGGTCGTCAAAGTTCACTGTGCCCGCGTCGCCCGTTGCGGACTGACCGTCGCTGGTGATGAGGACGCGGCCCTCCGCCTCAAGGCGCGAGATGCGCTGATTCTGGGGCGTCGTCGGCGTTGCCGTGCCGCTGGCAGGTTCTGCCTGCGCAGCCTGGGGGTTTTCCGCGTAGTAAATGGTGAGGCGCGCGGTCTGCAGGGCCGCACCGTCCTGGCGCACCGTGACGTTGCCTGTAAACACGGCCACGTTCTTCTTGTCCTGCACCTCAAGCTCGTCCGCCTCGATCTCGATGGGGGCGGTCGCGCCTTGGCCAAACCGTGCAAAGCCTGTCTCGAACGTTTGCGCCACGGCGCCCAGCGGCAGCGCAAGAAGCGCTGCAACCACCACGGCGCTGCAGATCAAAGTGGCACGCATGAAGGACTCCATGGTCTGTTGGCGCGGGGCACGGACGGTTAGCGCAAAGCCGGCTGGATGACGATGGATACGCCACCCGTTAATCGAATTAGCGCGCCACCCCCTATGATGTCGATTCCGCCGGCACGGATGCGACCTTTCGGCGAATCGATCTCAATATCGCCCGCGCTTTCCACCCGGCCCTCTTTCAAGAACACAGTGGCCGACTTCAGCATGGCCTTGTTGCCGTCGGAGGAGGCGATGGACACACCGTCCGAAAGGGTCAGCACTTCCGTTGAGGTGTCATAGGCAGCGTGAGTGCCGTCGATGGTGACGGTTTGGCCGTTGCCAAGATCAAGGTCGGCGTTGAGGCCGTCGAGGCTGAGGCGTGAGGGTTGCAGAAGGCTCTGTACTGCGCGCTCGGCCACCACCTCGTAGCTGCGCCCGCTGCCAAGGCTTCCGGCAAGGCGCGGCGCATTCATCACAAGGCCGTCAGCGGTGAGCGAAAGGCCGGCAAGGTGTGCCAGCGGGAAGAACTTTGGCAGCGCCGCCGCTCCGAAGAGCCCCAGAGCCATCACGATGCTGAGGGCAGGCAAGATCACCCGCAGCCGCCGCACGCGCTTGGAGTGGCGCACGGCACGGCGCTCCTCCACGCTGCGGGGGGCTGTGACGGGGGCCGTCATGGGCCTAAGATCTTGGCTTGCCAGCGTCATCAGTGGGCGAAGATGTCGGTTTCGGGCCAGCCCGCAAGGTCAAGCTGCACCCGCACGGGCAGGAAGCGGAAGCACTCTTGCGCCAACCCCTCACGCTCTTCCCGGCGCAGCATCATGGTCAGTTTGTCGCGCAGGGCATGGAGGAACTCCACGTCGGACGCCGCATACGCCTGCTGCGCCTCCGACAAGGTGTCCGCCCCCCAGTCGGAGCTTTGCTGCTGCTTTGAGATTTCCTCGCCCAGCAACTCGCGTACAAGATCCTTCAGGCCGTGCCTATCGGTGTAGGTGCGGGCAAGCTTGGAGGCGATCTTGGTGCAGAACACGGGCTGGGGCATAACGCCGAATGTGGTGGCCAGAAGCCCCATGTCGAACCGTGCGAAGTGAAACAGCTTCACAATCTGCGGATCGGCGAGCAGCGCAGCAAGGTTGGGCGCCTCGGTCTGGCCGCGGGCGATTTGCACAAGATGAGCCGTTCCATCACCGCTCGACAGTTGAACCACGCACAACCTGTCGCGATGATGGTTGAGGCCCATCGCCTCGGTATCGATGGCGACGGCCGACACATTTTCGAGCGGCGCTGGCAGATCGCCATGGTGGAGCCTGACGTGCACTTGTCCTCCGCAGATGGTCCCGACGAGGCCTTGATGGGGCCGATGGGGGGTGTTTGCAATGATCGCGCAGCATTAGCCGCACTTATGCGATCGATTGACGCCGGTGCCGCTGCATGGTGGACACACACAACACACCGGGGGATGACTGTGGGGTGAATGGATTCCTGGGTGAGGTCAGTTTGCAGGGGCAACGACAACTAGCTGTGCTTTTTGTCTCGGTCATGGCCGGCGTCGCGTGCGCATGCCTTGTTCTGGACACGCGCGCCTTGGCCGAGGCTGTCGCAACGCCCATTGCCGCCGCCCCTCCAGAGGCCGAAGCCCCCGCCGCGAACGCCGAAGCCCCCGCAGAAGCTGATGAGGACACTGGCGATGCGGCCGGTCAGAGCGAAGAGCAGGCGGAGGAGGCCACAGGCGACACCGAAGAGGGGGCGGACGAGGCGGCACAAAAGGCCGCGGACGCAAAGGAAGCCGAGAAGAAAGCCGTCGAGGCCCTGTGCACGCTCATGATGGGGGCCGCCGACCAGTATGCCGTCCCGGCCGACTTCTTCATCCGCCTGATCTGGAAGGAAAGCCGCTTCAACGCCGGGGCGGTGAGCCCGGTGGGGGCGCAGGGGATCGCCCAGTTTATGCCCGGAACGGCGCGGCTGCGGGGACTGAAAGACCCGTTCGATCGAGAACAAGCGCTTTACGCCTCCGCCTCGTTCCTGGCCGATATGAAGGCCGATTTCGGATCGTGGGGGCTTGCGGCCATCGGGTATAACGGCGGGCCGAACCGGGTGATGCCGCTTGTGCGCGGCACCGGCGGGCTGCCCTATGAAACCATCGACTATGTGTTTTCGATCACCGGCCGGTCGCACCAATACTGGGCAAGCCGCGC
>JBCDCF010000023.1:0-14184 GCA_039182345.1 Pseudomonadota bacterium | reverse complement strand
TCAGGGTTCCAGTAACCGCTTGGGAAGGTTTTGTGCGGGTCAGGCTCCAACCGCCCATCGTGGAACATGGAGCGATAGCTGCGGGCACCGATATTGTAGAGAGGCTGCGCGTTGCGCGGGACGCGGGAGGTGACACCATCCGCCGTGCGGCGATCCGGACCAAAACCGATCCCACCCTCGCCGATGGAAAGGGCAACCCCATCGCCCGTGCCACGCGCTGGATCGTGGCAGGTGCCGCACGAGATGTTGCGGTTTCCCGACAAGATGGGGTCGAAGAAAAGATCACGCCCCAGCGCGACAAGCGACGCGTCCGGGGCGCCATTGAAATGAAAGTCTGCGTCGCGCAAAGGCTTGGGAAGTGGTGCATCTGCCGCAACGGCACCGACAATCAACGCCGTCGCCGCGCAACTTGCCACCAGGAAAGATTTGAACGCTCGGTTTGCCACAGTCGGTCACCATCACTTGGATGATGGCGAGAAACACCCGCGCCGTTATGCGTGCGTCATGGGCAGCGTGACGGATCCGTAAAAATGCAGTGCCAACGCTCGCGCGCCAGTCACTCCTTGACGAACAAAGCAAGGTTTGCGGCAAGGATTTCCTGCATCACACGTTGGCGGTCGGCCTCGTCACCGTCGAGCGCGGCAAGGGTTTGGGCGTGGGCCAAAGCCGCAAAGCGGTGGCATGACAGGTCGATGGTTTCGGCAAGGGTATCGGCAAGGGCCCTTGCAAGGTCGGGCCAGCCCCAGCGCACGGCCGAACGCATGGCAAAGTGGTGGAACGCCAGGAAGCTGTGGGCGACGGCGCCGGTTTTAAGGATCCGCCGGCCCATCTCAATGGCTGCGAGCGCCCTTTTGCGATCAGGGGTAAGCACTGCCGCAAGGCCTGCCATCTCAGGCGCCAAGTAGGGGTCTTGATGTTCGGCGATGTAGGCCTCGGCCCTTTGCAGGGAATTGGCGGGATCTCCGCGCAGCCAGTCGCGAAACGCGCAGCACAGGTCGAAATCCCGGCGAAAGCGGTTCGAGCCGTCGCCGATCAAGGCTGCCATACGCTCCGTGCTTGTTTCCAGGCCCTCACGGTCAGCCGCGAAGGCCTGGATCTCGCTCATGGCGCAAAGCGCCAGGATTTCGCTGCGCAGATTGTGCCCCATGCGCGACTGTTCGGCCGCCATCGCCGCATCTTCCAGGGGAGGGGTGCCTGCCTCCACATAGAGCCGGCTGATGGCGACCATCGGCAGATGCGCATTGGCGAGCCCATGCAATTCGTGCGCGGTGGCAAGGGCGACGCATTCGGTAAAACTTGTGAGCGCGGCATCGAGGTTGAGGCGGGCATAGTGCGCATCGCCAATGCCGCCGAGCGCCCGGACTTGTTGGACCACAAGCCCCGCTTCTTCAGCAATGGCGAACGCGGTTTGGTTGTGCGCAAGGCACTTGGCCCCGTCCCCCTCCTGGAACGCTGCATCTCCCATTTCCTGGGCAAGCTCAGAACGGGTCGCGGAGGAGAGTTTGGCCCCTTCCGCCAGCGATGCCGCCGTTGCAAGGTCATCCCGTGCCTGGTCGAAAGCCCCAAGATACTTGCGCACGGCCCACATCTTCAGCGCGATCTGCACCTTCAGATCAGCATCCTCGGCAAGGGCTATGGCGGCCCCATAGTCCTTGAGGGCGACATCGGATTCGCCGAACTCACGGTTGACGTTGGCACGGCAGAACAAAAGGCGTGCGCGCGTGCCATTGTCGGTGGCGCGCGGGAGCCCTGCCTCTACGAACCTGTGCACCGCGGTCAAACTGCGTTGGAAGACCAAGAGTTCGGCAGCAGCAAGGCTGGCGCGCGCGGCGGCAGCATCATCGTCAGCGCGCAAGGCGTGTTCGGCCCACAAGACGGGGTTGTCGCCGGAAAAAACCTCGGCCGCGGCGCTGTGTAGCTCCGGCCGACGCTCCTGAGGAACCATGGCGTAGATGGCTTCCTGGATGAGGGCGTGGGTGAACTCGGTGTGCGTGTCGCCAACCACGAGAAAGCCTGAACGCACAAGGTCCTTCAGCGCAATCTCTGGAAACACGGACGTGAATGCGGTTGTGGGGAACCTGTGGCCGAGGATTGCAGCGCGGTGGCAGGCGACCGTCACCTCCATCGGCTGGTGGTCGAGTTGTTCTTGCACCAGCGAAATCAAGCTCGTTGGCAGGTCACCATCCTGCGCCTGTGCCCCCGCTGCCGGAAGCTGCGCCAAAAAGTGCAGGAAGAGCGGGTTGCCGTTCGCCTTTTCGATCAGATCCTCCGTCGCGTCACGGTCGTTGGTGCCGTGGCGAAAGAGGGAGCGCGAGTCCGCCGGACCGAGAGGATTGAGGGTCAACACGAGCGCGGGCGCGCCTGAGGACCAGCCGCTGACCGCCGCGGCCAGCCCACTTTCCGTCGGGCGCTCGGTGATGAGGAAGGCGACCGGCAGGTCTGCGGCCGCCGAAAGGAGGGCTGCCAGATACTCAATCTGTGAGGGGCGTGCCCAGTGGGTGTCTTCCATCCTCACCACAAGCGGGCGACCTGCCGTCAACCGGCGCATCAGCTCCAACAAGACATCGCGGGACAAAGCATGGTCCTGGGCAACGTCTTGGCCTGCGCCGAGGGCAACGTCGGCCCCCAGAAGGGCGCGCATGGGCCGCCGCAGATGAAGGAGCATGTCCTGCGGCTGAGGCGGTGTGTCGAAAGCGTTTGCCAAGGCTAGTGCCAGACGCTGGCGGAAGGCGACCGCATCGTCTCCGAAGGCGCCGAACGCTGCCATCGCGCACGCGTGGTCGCCTGTCTTGAAGGACTGGAGCGCTTCGTCCAGAAGACGAGTCTTTCCAATCCCCGCAGGGCCGCGAACCACAAGCGTGCCGCCCCCACCGTTCTGAAGGCGGGACAGGAACGCTGTGACCTGCGTGCATTCAGCCTGCCGGCCGACAAAGGGCGGTGCGGCGCGCTGGGACGCTGCTGACAGGTCCGACAACGACCAGGCCATGCGGCCGCGAATGTCGACCCGCTCTCCCTGCGCAGCATTCCCAAGCTGGCGCCACAACGCATCGGAGACCAAAAGTTCCGAAGGCTCGGCGAGAAGGGCCAGCATGTCGGCCTCGCCGAGGACGGCGCCCTGTGGGTCTGCGCCAGCGCCGTCGCGGACGACGACGAAGCCGCA
The DNA here is from genome assembly GCA_039182345.1 of Pseudomonadota bacterium. Taxonomy (GTDB): domain Bacteria; phylum Pseudomonadota; class Alphaproteobacteria; order Rhizobiales; family Amorphaceae; genus Acuticoccus. The sequence goes on along the minus strand of JBCDCF010000023.1, from coordinate 11,024 downwards.
TGCTGCACCTATTTTCGCGTCCGCTCGGCGTGGCCAAACGCGCGCAAGGGCGGTGGCCGCTGCACTCTCTGCAGCATCGCTGAGGCCAACGACAAAGCGAACCGGCTCCCCCTCCTGCCGCGTGTCGCCCACCTGTTGCGCCACCCCATCGAAAGCCCTCAGCGCTTGTGTAGAAGCGCTCCCGGGATGCACGGATATGACGGTGACGAAGCGCATGGCGACACTGTCATCGGGCGCGGTTCGACGCACCTCTGGCAGGGCCTCGGCAGGCGCCCTGCGCTGCCGCAACTGTTGGAACAGTGCACGGGTTTCTGGCTCTGGCGTCAGGCCAAGGCCATCGCGCTGCAAGGTCTGGAGCGTTTCATACTGCTTGATGGCACGGCCCACATGGCCAAGCGCTGCAAGGGCGCGCATCAGGTCGCGGTGGGTGGCCTCATCGTAGGCGTCCAGCGTTAGGATGGCATGGCAGCAGCTGATGAGGCGTCCCGGGTCGTCCCTGTGGCGCTCGCGCTCGGCATGCATCAGCGCCAGGCAGCGTTCCCGCCAGTGCCGCCGCTCTTCGTCGAGCCAAAGGTCGATCTGCGGTTCTTTGAAGTATTCGCCCGCCACAAACTCTCCGACGCTGTGGGTGTCGGCGAGCGCTGCCTCAAGGTCGAGGATGTCGACCCACCATCGGGACGGCGCTAGCATCAGCGATTGGGCATCCGATAAGACTGCCTCGGACCCGACGGTGTGGCGCAGGCGGGCGACGGACTGGCGCAAACTGGCGCGCGCCTTGTCAGGCGGTGCATCCGGCCACAAAAAGGCTGCCGCCTCAGCCCGCCCGACAGTGCATTGTCGCGCCGTGGCAAGGCGTGCCAGCAGCACAGTCGCCTTGCGCGATGGGAGCGCCACGTGGTCACCATCCACGGCAACGTTTGGGGCTCCAAGCAATCTGAGTTCGATGGGGGCCATGGGCCTAACCTAATGCGCGTTCCGGCCCGAAAATGTGTTCCTCCACACAGTCCATCGGGTGCCGAGCGCTCCGCCAAAGCCGCGGCCAAACCACACCCTAGCACAAAGACCAGTCTGACACGCGCCAGACTTGGTAGCGCGTAAGGCGACGGCCTCTCAGCCCGAGGATCCCACCTCAGCCGCCTATGGCCACCCAGTCTCGTGGAGAGAGGGTGGCGAGCACGGTATGGCCGTTGCCGTCCGGCCTGATGATGGCAGCATCGCCTTCCGCCAATGACACGCCGGCGACGGTGGCGATGTTGGAGCGGTGGGAGATGACGATGCGGTTGCCCTCAGGCCCAGGGGGCGCTGAGAAAAGGCCGGCCAGGTAGGCCACGCGTGCCTCCCTCCCCGCCCTGTCGCTGAGGAGGCCGAGGAGTTCCATGCGTGTCTCCACACGGCCGAAAGCAATGCGCGCCATGTCGGCGCAGCGGGCGAAGGGGCTGGCCAACACGTCGCCAACGGGAATGTCGAGCGCTTTGAAGGCTGCGCCGATGGCCTCTGAATCGGCAATCCCCCGCTCTGACAAAAGCCGCTGACGGCTTCTCGGCCACTCGATCCGATCCACCCCTGAACGCGTGGTGGCGGCATGGCGGAAGTAGACCACATGGCCGCCGCGCTGGAGGGCCGCGACGATGTCCGGCTGTGCCAGAACCGGCATCGGCAGCAGTGCCGTTGCGCCCACGCCAAGAAGAGCGCGAAGGACCGCGCGCCTGTTCAACACATCATGCGCCACTGGCAGTCTCCTTACCCGTTACACTGTAGAGGGAATGGTCGTTCAGCATCGCGCCGCCGACCGTGGCGTGCGATGGGGCGAGGTGCCTGCGTATGGCCCAGCGCACCAAGCCCCATCGCCGTATGGTCCTCGTCAAGAGAGCGCGGCAAGGACCCGTTCGGGGGTGAAGGGCATGTGCCGCAACCGCCGGCCCGTGAGGGCGAACATCGCATTGGCGATGGCAGGCACCACCATCGGCGTTCCCACCTCACCAATGCCTGTGGGGGGTGCATCCACCGATTGGATCTCCACGGTGATCTGCGGCGCCTCACTCATGCGCAGGATCGGATAGTCATAAAAGTTGTTTTGCTGCACCTCGCCGTCCTTGATGGTGATGCGCTCTTTCAGTGCACTCGACACACCATAGACAATGCCCCCTTCCACCTGCGCCACAGCATTGTCGGGCGCGACCACGAGGCCAGCGTCAACGGTGGCCCAGAAATGGTGCACGCGGATGGCGCCCGACGCGCGGTCAACGCTGACCTCGGCAACGCCTGCCGCCATGGACGCGCCATATCCGGCAAAGGCCACGCCAAGGGCGGTCTCCCCTGGCGGTCGACCCCAGCCGGAGAGGGCCGCCACCCGCTCAAGGAGGCGCCTACCCCTTTCGTTGTGCTGCAAGAGAGCCATGCGAAAGGCGATAGGGTCGGTGCCGGCTTCGCTCGCCAACTCATCCATAAACGCTTCGGCGGCAAAGCTTGTGTAGCTGGCGCCAATGCCGCGCCATGGGGCAAGGCGGGCGCCCCTTTCGGTCATCACATGTTCGGCCAAGATGTCAGGCAGTGCGTAGAACTGGCTCTCCGACCCCCGCATGACGATGATGTCCTGCGGTTCCACCTGTGCCCACCTCAACGGGTTGAAGAACTTGATGACTGAGGGGGCGGCCACACGGTGATGCCAACCTTGCAGCGCGGCGCCGGTCAGTCCTGCCCGCAGTTTTTGTGCCGCAGCGGGTCGGAAAGCGCCGAACTTCACGTCATCCTCGCGCGACCAGGTCACCTTCACCGGTGCGCCCACGGCTTTGGAGGCAAGGAGCGCGTCGCGCACATACTCTTGCTCCAACGCCGTGCGCCTGCCGAAGCTGCCACCCATCGTCATCATATGGAGGCGGATGCGGTCGGGCGTTGTCCCCAGCGTCTCGGTGATGGTGCGCATGGTCCAGCTCTGGGTCTGGGTGGCGGCCCAGACTTCGGCGCCTTCGCCATCCTCGTCCACCGACGCGACGGCCGCCATCGGTTCGATTTGTGCGTGGTAGGCATAGTCTGACAGGTACGTCGCCTCCACCGTACGCTCGGCGGATTGGATGGCGGCTGCTGCATCGCCTGCGGTGCGCCAGACGGCTCCCTCGCGTGCGGTGTCGTTGGCGGCAGCGGTGTAGGCGGCAAGGGAGGCTTCACTGTCGAAGGCTCGGGCCGGCGCGGTGTCGCTCCACGTGACGGAGAGGGCCGCCTTGCCGGCAGCGGCCGCCTCCTGCCGTCGTGCGACCACTGCCACACCGTCCGGCAAGGGGACAGTTGCCACCACATGGGCCATGGCGAGCACAGCCTCATCGTCTACGGCCAGGGGCCGCTCGCCTTCCACTGGCGCGCGCAGAACACTGGCGTAGAGCATGCCAGGGACTTGAACGTCCCAGACGAATGTCTCCGTTCCGTTGCTCTTGGCGGGAATGTCGCGCCGGGTCACATCGGGGCCGATGAGCCGATAGTCCTCGGGCGACTTCAAAGGCGGATCTGACGGGACATCCACCGTATCAGGAGCAAGGGCGGCGAGCTGACCATAGCTGAGGCGCCGTCCGCTCGGCGGATGGAGGACAGCGCCAGGCTCTGTCACCAATTCGCCAGGGCTCACGCCAAACTCGTCCGCGGCAATTGCGATCAGGACCGCGCGGGCTTGCGCGCCGGCAAGACGCAACGTGTCGAAATAGCCGTAAACGCCCGTGCTGCCGGCCGTGTAGAGAACATTGCCGAATAAAGGGTTGCCGTAGGTTCGATCGTCACGGTCAAGCTGGACGATCTCCACACGGTCCCAGTCGGCATCAAGCTCCTCAGCCACAATCATCGGGAGCGCGGTGGAGGAACCCTGCCCCATTTCCGTGCTCGGGAAGATGATTTGGATGCGCTCGTCCGCACCAATCCGCACCCATGCATTGGCGGCAAGGGGGCGTTCGGCCGGCGACGCGCGGGAGATGGCAACAATGCCTGCGCTTCCCACAGTGAACGTCAGCGCGGCCGTTCCTGTCAGAAAGCTGCGGCGGGACAGGTCCATCGATCCGGCCATCATCACGCCTCCTGCGCGGCGCGCTGAACGGCACTGACGATGCGGCCATAGGTACCGCAGCGGCACAGGTTCGTGCTCATATGGGCGACGATTTCCTCGCGCGTCGGCTTCGGGTTCTCGTCCAAAAGCGTCGCGGCCCGCATGATCTGACCGGACTGGCAGTAACCGCACTGAGGAACGGCCTCAGCCACCCAGGCTCGCTCCAAGGGATGGCCGCCCTCGGTCAGGCCCTCGATGGTGGTGACCTTTTTGCCCTCGGCCATGGCCACAGGGGTGATGCAGGAGAATGTGGAGCGGCCATCCACGTGCACGGTGCAGGCACCGCACTGGGCCATCCCGCAACCGAACTTCGTGCCCGTCAGGCCCAAGTGCTCGCGCAGAACCATCAGAAGCGGCGTTTCAGGTGTCGCATCGACATCCACCGACTGCCCGTTGACGTTGAGTGCCACCATCGTGAGACCTCGTGAGAGCGTTGCGTTCAGGCAAACACTGCCTGCGCACCCCACATGGCGACGATGCGGATGACCGGCTTTCGCAAACCGGACAACTTGCTTTGAGGATCGGCCATGCCGGACTACGACCACCGCCCTGCGGACGAGGCCCCCAACCCCATTGTCGGTGAGTACTGGGACCATGTGGGGCCTCAGACGATCCCCTGGCACAGTCATCGCCGTGGCCAAGTCATCCACGTAGTGCGGGGATGTGTGACGGTGGAAACTGAGGCGGGCCTTTTTGTCTTGCCGCCGCACAGGGCCATTTGGCTTCCGCCGGAGACGCGCCACAGCGTACGCTACCCTGGCGAGGTCGCCTTCCGTGGCATTTACCTCGCCAGCGGTTTGACGGCACCATTTCCACCACGGCCGACGGTCTTGCACGTGGACCGGTTGACGCGCGAACTCATTGATAAAGCCACACGCATCGCCTGGGACTATGGCGAACACGGCCCTGAAGCGCGGCTGTTTGCCGTTCTCATCGACCAGCTGGTTGCGCTGAAAAGCGTGCCTTTGTCCTTGCCCGATGCCACCGACAAGCGCCTTCGCTCCATCATGGCCGCGTTGAAGGACAACCCTGCAGACCAGCGTACGCTGGCCGCCTGGGCGGAGACCGTCCACGTGAGTGAGCGCACCCTTGCGCGCCATTTTCGGGCAGAGACGGGGCTGTCGTTCTCGGCCTGGCGGCAGCAGCTCCGTCTGCTGACGGCGTTGGAGCGGCTTGCGGCGGGCGAGGCCATCACCACCATTGCCATCGACCTTGGCTATGCAACGCCTAGCAGCTTGACCACCATGTTCAAACGCGCGTTCGGCGTCGCCCCCACCCGCTTTTTCGACGACACCTGATGCCCCGCCCGCCACGCCGACAGGCGCTTTGACGGCCAAACGTTTTCATTGCCTTTACAACCTCCGCCCACATGTATGATTGTCCTACAAGAGGCATCGGCTGGACACCCAGCCACACCAGGTGCCCGCGCCAGGGAGGTATGATGTGATCCTTGATCGTTTCCGCCTGAACGGGCGGACGGCGCTGGTGACAGGGGCCGCAAGCGGCATCGGCGCGTCCACCGCGACCGCGCTGGCTGAGGCGGGCGCCACCGTGATTGTCACCGACCTTGGGGAAAGCGACGCCCGCAGCGTTGCCACCCGCCTCACCGATGCAGGCCACACCGCCGACGCGCTCGCCCTTGACGTGACCGACAGCAACAGCGTCGACGCAGCGGCTGCGCTGGTTGCCGATAAGCACGGCGCCCTTGACGTTCTGGTCAACAATGCAGGCATTGCCGACAGCAACGTCCCTGCCGAAGAAACCTCCGACGCCCATTGGCGCAAGCACATGGACGTCAACCTTGATGGTGTGTTCCGCTGCTGCCGCGCCTTCGGCCGTCACATGCTGTCGGCGGGCAAAGGGTCCATCATCAACATCGGGTCCATGTCCGGCATCATCGTCAACCGGCCTCAGGCGCAAAGCTTCTACAATGCGTCGAAGGCGGGTGTGCACCTTCTAACCAAGTCGCTGGCGGTGGAGTGGGCGCAGCGCGGTGTGCGGGTGAACGCCGTCGCCCCCACATACATCGCCACCCCCTTGGTCCAAGCGGTGCTGGATCGCGAGCCCGAAATGGCCGCCCAGTGGCGTGACATGACCCCCACAGGCCGCCTTGGCGAACCCGATGAGGTGGCCGCCATTATCGTTTTCCTCGCCTCCGATGCGTCGAGCCTGATGACCGGATCGGTCGTTGTGGCCGACGCCGGCTACACAAGCTGGTAGACATGCGCGCCATCCTCATTGAACACACCGGTGACGACCTTTCGGGCCTGACGGTGGGCGAGGCGCCAGCGCCCACCCCCGGGCCTGGTGAAGTGACGGTCGCCATCGAAGCGGCCTCCCTCAACCCTGTGGACTGGAAGCTTGCCACCACAGGCTTCGACACCTGGCGCCTGCCGCACATTCCGGGCCTTGACGCATCCGGCATGGTGAGCGCGGTTGGCGAGGGGGTTGAAGCATTCAGCCCGGGCGACCCTGTGGTGTGGCATGGCGACCTCTCTCGCCCCGGTGTGTTCGCCGAAGAGGCTGTCGTGCCGGCCCACGTCCTTTCCAGGGTCCCCTCAGGCGTGTGCTTCCTTGATGCGGCGGCCGTCCCGTGCGCCGGCTACACCGCCTACCAAGCGCTGATGCGCAAGGCGAAGATTGGTCCTGGGGATAAGGTGGTGATCCAAGGGGCGGCAGGGGCGGTCGGCGGGTTCGGCGTGCAAATCGCCAGCCAGGCCGGCGCAACGGTCATTGCCCTCGCGCGGCCTGAGGCCGAAGACAAGGTCAAGGCCCTTGGCGCGCACCACGTCCTTAACCACCGCGCGCCGACCCTTGCTGACGATGTCAAAGCCCTCACCGACGGCGACGGTGCGGACGTTTATCTTGAAATCGCCAATCCGGGGGATGCCAGGACGAGCCTGGCGCTGGTGCGTTTCAACGGCCAGCTTCTTGTGGTGGATCCACCGGCGATGACGGCGGACGTACCGCCCTTTGCCACAGGCGCCGGCATTCACGAAGTGGCGCTGGGAGCGGCTTATCTTGCCGGGCACACGCCCACGCAAAGGGACTTTGCCATCATGGGCGATGACCTGATGGAGCGCCTTGCGCGGGGGACGCTGGACCCGCTGATCGCCTCCATGGTGGCGCTTGAGGACATCCCCCAGGCGCTCAAAGACCTCCGGGCCGGCGGCATTGGCGGGAAGATTGTCGCCGCCATCGGCCCCCACGCAAAGGCAGAACGCAAGAGCCGGGGCTGAGTACGCCAAAGCCAGAAAAGCTAAAGGCCGAGCCGGCTCTCGGCGCTGTTGAGGTGGTAGAGCATGGCCGCGCGGGCCGCATCAGGGTCCGCGGCCTTGATGGCCTTCAAGATCGCCTCATGCTCGGACAGGGTGATGGTGTGAAGCTCATCCTCGGGCGTGTGGCGCCGGGCTTCGCGGATACTGTCTTTCAAAAGGTCGTCCACGAAAGCAATCACCACAAGGACGAAGCCATTGCCCGTGGCGCCTGCAATGGCGCGGTGGAAGGCAATGTCCTGGTCGACGCCGTCCTCGCTCCAGATGCCCGCGGCCGCCATCCCTTTGAAGGCGTCCTCAATGATCTTCAGGTCAGCGCGGGAGCGGTTGGTGGCAGCCAGCGACGCTGCCCCCGTTTCCAAGATGCGCCGCAGTTCAAACAGGCTGCGGTAGCCGCGCTCGCCCTTCAGCATCGTCTCATCAAGGGTCAGCGTCGGCGAGGCGGCAGGGTCGGTGACAAACGCGCCGACGCCCTGGCGACTGCGCACCAGACCGTCCTGCCGCAACAGGGCAAGCCCTTCGCGCACGGCATTGCGGCTGACCCCCAGCGTGTTGGCGAGAGTGTGCTCCGTGGGCAGACGGTCGCCTGGCTTCAGCCGCCCGCGAACAATCTCGTGGCGGATCGAGGACGCAACTTTTTGCGAGAGGGATTCTCGCTCAAGGCTATCAAGTTTCGTCACTGGTTCTTGCCTGCGTCGAAAAAATACGGTCTCGCCCAAAAAGACCCGCCGGATCGAGCCCGTTTTTCAAGAGTCGCGCCACGGACAGAACCGGCCCATCCATGCGTGCTGCAAAGGCACCCCGTTTGCTGATGCCAATCCCGTGCTCGGCACTGATCGAGCCGCCGTGCCGATCGACCAGAGCGTTGATCTCCTGTTCCAAGGCAGGAAGGCAAGCCAAAAACGCGGCTTCGTCCGCCTCACTTCGGCGCACAACGTTGAGGTGGATGTTGCCATCGCCCACGTGACCGTAGGAAACGGAACGCCCGCCCGGCGCACGTTCTGCGATGAGTTCGTGCGCTTCTTCCAAGAAGCCTGGAATGGCCTCGATGGGGACCGATACATCGGTGCGCAGGTGCTTGCCGGTCATGGATTGGGCTTCCACCACCGCCTCGCGGATGCGCCAGATGGCTGTGGCTTGGGCAAGGCTTTCGGCCACCACGCCGTCGGGAACAAGGCCACTGTCGATCATGGCGGCCAGCTCGTCCATCAGCCATGGGCGCAGTCGAGGTCCTCCCACGGCCGACAGTTCCACCAGCGCGTAGGCGCCGTACTCTGCCTCTCCCAAGGGGTCTTCCACATCGGTGAGGTGGGTGGAAAGGGCCACCGCGTCCCCTTCCAACAACTCGAAGGCTGACAACAGGTCGCCCGCGCGTTTGCGCAGGTGCTTGTAGATCGCCATGACAGCCGCCGGCGATGCGGCGGCAAGCCAAAGGGTCTCCACCTGTGTGGGCTTGGGAAAGGTTTTTAGGCACGCAGCGGTGACAATGCCGAGGGTGCCCTCCGCTCCTATGAAAAGCTGCTTCCAATCATAACCGGTGTTGTTTTTGCGAAGGCCCCTCAGGTCAGACAGGATCGACCCGTCCGGCAGCACCACCTCCAGGCCGAGGACAAGATCGCGCATCATCCCGTAGCGTACAACGTTCACACCGCCTGCATTGGTGCCGATATTGCCGCCGATGTGGCAGCTCCCCTCAGCCCCCAGGCTGAGTGGGAAGAACGCACCGGCCTCCTCCACCACCGCCTTCATCTCAGCAAGGATGGCGCCGGCCTCCACGGTGACAGACCCGCCGACCACGTCGATGGCGCGCACCCGGCCCATCCGCTCAAGGCTGACAATCACCTCGTCGCCGTCTCCCAGAGGAGAGGCGGCGCCAACGAGCCCTGTGTGCCCGCCTTGGACGGTGATGGGGACGCCCTCAGCGGCGCATGCGGCCACAACACTGGCCACCTCTTCGGTGGTGCGGGGACGTGCAAGGGCGAACGCGCGGCCGCGATAGTCTCCCGACCAGTCCACCAGGTAGCGCTCACCGACGGCATGACCCGGCGTGACCACATTCTCGCCGGCGGCGTGTGCGATCCGTTCCAGGCGGCGTGCCGCTTCGTCATGTTGCGCCGTGAGCGTCATTGCGCGTTCCACTTGCGTCGTCAGCACTTGTCCTACAATACGACAATGTGCTACTCAAGGTGAAGACGTCATAAAGCGGCAACGAAAGCCGCACAGGCCGGATGCAGAGCGGCCACAGCGCCGTCGCCACCTTTGGGAGGGGGGCCATGTACATTACCGAAGAGGGCGAAAAAGTCTTCGTCATCGACGGCCACGTGCATCTGTGGGACGCGCGGCCGCAAAACCGACGCAACCGCTACGGCTTCACCTTCATCGAGACGTTTTGGAACGGCCACACAGGCCTCACCCCCCCTGACGACGTGTGGGAGTGGGACCGGTTCGAGCATCTGACACCCTCCATCGCAGGCAAGGACTTGTTCGAGGACGGATACTGCGATCTTGCAGTGATGCTCCCGACCTACCTTTACGAATTCTACAATGAAGGTTTCAACACCACGGCCCAATGCGCACAGTTGTGGGAGAAGTACCCCGACAACGTGATCTTGAATGGGCGTGCCGACCCGCGCGACGGCGTGATGGGCCTCGACAAGCTTGAGGAAGACCACGCGCGCTGGGGCTTCAACGGCATCAAGCTTTATACGGCGGAGTGGAAGGGGGTGTCCAAAGGCTACACCCTGCGCGACCCGTTTGTTGCGCCGCTGATGGAAAAGTGCCGCGAACTCGGCATCAAGAACATTCACCTCCACAAAGGGCCGACCATCCACCCCCTCAACATGGACGCCTTTGATGTGCGCGATGTGGATGAGGTGGCGACGGAATTTCCCGACCTCAACTTCATCGTTGACCATTGCGGCATGCCCCGGGTGGAGGATTTCTGTTGGATCGCCAATCAGGAACCCAACGTCTATGGTGGCCTGGCGCTGATCCCCTCCTTCATCCACGCCCGGCCGAAATACTTCGCCAAGATGCTGTCGGATCTTCTTTTCTTTGTCGGGCCGGATCGTCTGATCTTCGGGTCCGACTATGGCATCACAAGCCCAAAGTGGATCATCGAGAAATTCATGGCGTTTCAGTTCGATGATGAGACGGCCCAGGAGGCTGGCACCCAACTCACCTTGGATGTGAAGCGCAAGATCCTCGGCCTCAACTGCGCCCGCCTCTACAACATTGACGTGACGCGCTTTGTGGGCAACGACCCTGCCGCAGCAGGCGCACAAAACGGTGTGGCCCATGCCGCTTGAGGCCGCCTCAATGACCGATGAGGCGCGGCATCAGGCCGTGATGGCAGCGCTCGACACCGTGCTCGACCCTGAGCTGGACGAGCCTCTGACCGACCTTCGCTTCATTCATGCGGTGACGTTGGACGGGGACGAGGTGCGCGTGACGCTCCGCCTCCCCACATACTGGTGCTCGGCCAACTTCGCCTACATAATGGGCGAAGACATCAAGGTCGCAGTCGGCGCCCTCCCCTTCGTGCGCGAAACCACCATTATGTTGGTCGACCATTTTGCCGTGCGTCGCGTCAACGACGGCCTTGCGGCCGGCCTCAGCTTCCGCGAAGCCTTCGACAAAGAAGCCGATGCGGACCTCGGCGATGT
>JBCDCF010000022.1:0-14263 GCA_039182345.1 Pseudomonadota bacterium | reverse complement strand
GTGGGCGAAAGAGCTTTATGGCTTTGCCGACCATGTCCCCGAGACCGAAGAGTATGGGGTTGCCTCCTTCGTCTACCGCGGGCGCCGTCCGTTTGTTCCGGAGGCGATCCACGCCATCTTGAATGGCCCGATGCCAGGCGTGATCCGTGCCAAAGGGCACTTTTGGATCGCCACGCGTCCTTCCGTCGTCGCCGAGTTCTCCCTTGCCGGCGCGCTGTCCTCCGTGACGCCGCTCGGCACCTGGTGGGCGAGCGTGCCGAAGGACCAGTGGCCGGATGCTGAGAACGTGAAAACCTACATTGCCGAGCACTGGCAGGAGCCCTGGGGCGACCGGCGCCAGGAGATCGTCTTCATCGGTGCAGGGATCGACTGGCCGGCGCTGAAGGCGCGGCTCAATGCAGCGCTCCTGCCCGAGAGCTTTGGGAGCACAAGCGACGCGCTTGCGGACCTTCCCGACCCATTCCCTGTCTGGGGGCGCCAAGCCGCCGCTTGAGGAGAATTGCCATGAGACACCCCACCAAACTTGCCGCGGGAGGCCGACCATGAGCCTTGAGAGCGCCTCGTCCCCAGAGAAAACCGGCACGCCCCTCGTCCGGCGTGAGGTGGTGGGCGCGGGGATCGGTGTTGGCGTCGCCGACACGCCAGAGGGGCTGTCGGCCATCCACCGCCCCGGCTGCGCGGCCGCCCTTTGGCGTCGGCACACACCCGCCGCCTTCCAGTCCTGGATCGACAGTCTTGACCCGAAGCACCTGCCGCATGGGCGCATGCCCGTTGATCTTGCCTCCGTCAGGTCCGCCGCCGATGCCTTGTGCGATCAACGTGGCACTCCTGAGGGCGCCATGCGCGAGCACCTTGTCGATGACATTGCCGCCTTGGCGAACATCTTCGCAGGGCTGATGGATACCGACCACCTCCAGCTGAGGTTGGAGGCCGTCACCTCCAATGCATGCGCAAGGTTCCATATCGATGCCGTCACCGCGCGGTTGATCTGCACCTATCGCGGGACAGGAACACAGTACGGGGTCATGACCGATGCCGACGCGCCGCGCCGAGTCTTCACCGTTCCCACGGGAGCGCCGATCATCCTGCGCGGAACGCTCTGGCCGGACTCACCGCCCGCCGGCGTCGTACACCGCTCTCCGCCCATCGAAGGCACGGGCGAGACACGACTCGTTCTGGTCCTCGACCCGCTGCCCCCGCGTCCCAACGGGTAAAAGGTTTGGCTTGCCCTTAGAGCCGCTGAGGTCCAGCGCGGGTCCTCTCGGCGCCGCGGAAGGGCCGATGGTGGCGTGTTTCACCGATACATTCCCGGATGCAAAACGGTGTGGGTGTGGCGCTACCCGCTGAGCAGGATTGTCCAGCTCGCCGCCGTTGCCATGCCGGCGAGCAGGGCCAAAACCGTGCTCTTCGTTGCCAGCATGACAAGGGCGGCCACCCCGACCGCCGCCCCCTCGCGCGGACCGCCCTGTGCGACGATGGAAGCAACGAGCGCCGCGATGACCGAGATCGACAGGGATTGGAGAAACCGCTCGATCCGCGGTGAGGGGCCGATGCGGCTCATCACCACCGGTCCGGCCAGACGGCAGGCCAGTGTGACCGCCGCGACAAGGCCGATCGCAAGCCAGGTGGCCGTCTCATCCGGCACGGAACGCACCCACAACGCCGCCCACAAGCGCTCCGGCGATCACGTTCCAACCGAGCGGAAGAACACTCACAAGAGCGACCGATACGACAATGGCTGCCAGGACCGGGGGGATGGTGGCCCGCCAATTGGGCTCTCCGGCCACCATGCCAACCACAACCGCGCCGAAGAAACAGACCATCACCACGTCGATGCCGAACATGGCCGGATCGCCGATGATGGCGCCGCCCGCCGCGCCCACCGCCGTGCCCATCACCCAAGTGACCCAAAAAATCAGGCCGCCGCCGAGCAGTATTCCGACGTCGCGTTCGCCTGAACGCAACGCAGGCTCAGTGTCCGCGAAGTTCGCATCGCTCAGAAGGAAGAGTGCTGCAAGGCGGCGCGGAGGCGACAGTCGGTTCACCCAGGGCGACAGCGCCGCCCCCATGACAACGAGCCTGGCGCTCACGGCGAGCGCCACGAAAATAAGGGAGCCGAACGCAATGGGGCCCGGCCAGAAGTCAAGAACCCCGAACTGCGCCGCGCCCGAAAAGGCCAGTGCGCTCATGGCGACCGCCTGCAATGGCGTCAGCCCCGCCTCAACCGCGGCGACCCCATATGCCACGCCAAATGGCAGCACGAAGAGCGAGAGGGGCGCGAGCCTGCGCACGCCCCTCACCGTGCCTTCGAGGGTGAGGACCGGGCGCGATGCCTCCACGTGGTCGTGCTTGAGATTGCGCTTAACCATGGTACTGGTTAGAATGCGGCGCCATTGCAGTCAACCATTATAGTGGTTAGAAGTTGCGATGACCTATACCGACGCTCACCCTGTCCGTCTCGCTGGCGGACGCCTGGCGCTCGATCTCATCAACACGGCCGATTGGTCCCGTGACGGCGCTGTCGCCCACGAAAAGGTCGAGACGATGGCTGACATCGCCATCTGGATGACCGCTCTGGGCGTTGCAAAAGCGGGCCGCCCCGCGGACGCCAATGAGTTCCACGTTTTCCGGGATCAGCTTCGGTCAGCCATGCTTTGCCAACAATCCGGCCCTGTGGCGAGTGTCATGGCGCGTGCCGGCATGCTGACGTTGGAAGAGGAGCCGGATCGGCAACCACTCCTCACCCTCGCGGCCGCATCTGCCTTGTCGATCCTCGCCGACCCGCGCGAACGGGGCCGTGTTAAGATGTGCCCCGGCACCAATTGCGGCTGGCTCTTCATGGACGAAACTGGAAACGGGCGGCGCAAGTGGTGCCTCATGGAAACCTGCGGCAACCGAGCCAAAGCTTCAGGTCACTACCAGCGCCTCACCAAGGCCAGAGCAGAGGGTCGACGGTAAGGGATCCACGAAGCCTTAATAGCCGCAAGAGTTCAGTGGCGGTGAGGCGACTGGCCCAGTGGCTCGAATAGTTTGGGGGAGGGGGCTCTGACCTTAAGCAATTCGGCTGAGGAACTGGCGGGTTTCCTCGTGGCTGGGCGAGGTAAAGATCCGGTCTGGGGAAGCATCCTCCACGATGACCCCCTCATGCATATAGATCACACGGTCGGCCACCTCGCGCGCAAACTGCATTTCGTGGGTGACGCTGATCATGGTCATGCCCTCATCAGCAAGATCGCGCATGACTTGAAGAACTTCCCCAACGAGTTCGGGGTCGAGGGCGGACGTGACTTCGTCGAATAGCATGAGTTGCGGTTCCATGGCGAGCGCACGCGCGATGGCGACGCGCTGCTGCTGTCCGCCAGAGAGCTGAGCGGGATACTGCGCGGCTTTGTCGGCAAGGCCGACGCGCGACAGCAACGCCATCGCCTTTTCACGGGCTTGCGCTGTCTTCATCCCGCGAACCTTGGTCGGCGCCAGGATGATGTTGTCGATGATTGTCAGGTGGGGAAAGAGGTTGAAGCTTTGAAAGACCATCCCGACCTCCCGCAAGCAGGTTCGCCGCACCTGTGCGGGCACCACAGCCGACTTCGGGCCATGTACAACGTTCCCGTCCACCGCAATGGTCCCGCCCTGGATTGGCGTCAGCCCCGCCACGCACTGTAAAAGCGTGCTCTTGCCCGATCCACTGCGGCCGATCAGCACCAACACCTCGCCCTTCGGCACATCCAGCGATACACCGCGCAAGACGTGCAGTGCGCCAAAACTCTTGTGAACGTCTTCAAGGGAAAGAAAAGCGGACATGGGTCCTCCGGCGGCACTCATGCGCGCACAGTATGGCGCTGGAGTCGGCGCTCCAAGCGACCGGCCAACAACGTGAGGGGATAGGCAAGGAGGAAGTAGATCACCGCCGCCGTGGTCAGCACCTCAATGGGCCTAAACGTTTCAAGGGCGATGAGCTTGGAGACTTGCATCAACTCCAAAGCGCCGATGGCCGAGGCAAGGGACGTGCTCTTGATCAGAAGAACCATCCAGGTCGTGAGCTGGGGCATGACGTTGCGCACCGCCTGAGGCACCAACACGTAGCGATAGACTTGGATGCGGCTCAATCCCAGCACCTGGCCCGCGTCGCGCTGTGTGGAATCGACGCTGGCCAGTCCGCCTCGAAACACCTCCGAAAGAAACGCCGCAACGTTGAGCGCAAGCGCCAAGGTCGCGGCCTGGAAGGCGTTGAGTTCGACCCCGGTCAGGACCGGAACCACGAAGTAGAACCACACGATCTGCACCAAGGGTGGCGTGGTGCGGAAGAACTCCACAAAGATTGTGGTAGGGATCGTCAACACCCACCGACCGGACATGCGCGCCAGCGCGATGAAAAGGCCTAGGACAAGGCCGGCGCTGTAGCTGATGGCGGCCATCGCCAACGTCGCCCAAACGCCACGGGCGATTTGGGGCCAGTAGTCGAAGGCGACGGTCCAATCCATGGGTTTACTGGTTCACGAACTCGGCGGTCAGGTATTTGTCCTTGATGCTCTGCAAGGTGCCGTCTTCGGCGATGGTCGCCAGATAGGCGTTGACCGCGTCTTGAAGCGCGCTCTCACCCTTGGCCATACCGTAAGCGGCAGAACACACCCGCACGTCCATCGCCTGATCGGGTGCGGGCAGGAAGGTAAGCTTGTCGCCGTGAGCGGCTTGCAGCACCGACACGGCCACTGGTGTGTCCACCACAGTCGCGTCGGCACGCCCGGTCAACACCTCCAAGATGGCTTGATCCTGGCCGCCGGCGGCGAACGTCTTCAACTCGGCGTCAGGGAAGGCCTCAAGGGCGACTTTTTCGGAGAACCCGCCCGAATTCACGGCGATCAAAACAGCGCTGTCGTTGGCGTCCTCCACGGAGGAAATCTTACCCTGGCCGGACATGACCGCAAGCACAGGGCCGACGGTCAGATAGTCGTCGGAGAAGTCGATCGCCTCGCGTCGCTCTTCAGTATTGCAAAGGGCTGGCACCAAGTCCCACTTGCCGGTGCCAAGCCCTGCAACGGCCGTCGACCATTCCGCATCCACAAACTCAAGCTCGACGCCCAGAGATTGCGAGAGGCCCGTGAGGATGTCCAATTCGGCGCCGCCATAGTCGCCACCGGGGGTGCGGAAGATGAACGGGCGGTAGACGAGCCCGGCCACACGCAAGGTCCCGCGATCTTTGATCTCCTCGAGCGCATCGGCGGACGCAGGAAGCGGCGGGAGCGCCAGCGCGGCGATACACACCGCGCCGGCAAGAACCGTCTTAAGGGTCGAGATCATGAAGCGTCTCCTCTTCAGGGGTGGGGTCAGGACCGCGCATAGGCGGCCGCTACGCGCCGCTCGAGGCGGCCGGCATAAAGGATCAACGGGTAGGTCAGCACGAAGTAGAGGAATGCGACGAGGCTCAAGACTTCGAGGGGCTTGAAGGTCTGCGCCGAGATCACCTGGGCGCGGTGCATCATTTCCGGCACGGCGATGATGGCGGCGAGCGAAGTCTCCTTCAGCGCAATCACCATGATGCCCACCGTCGGCGGCATGATGAGGCGCAAGGTCTGCGGCAAGATCACGTAGCGGAGCGCTTGTGCCGGGCTCAGGCCGAGCACCTTGGCGGCCCAGCTTTGCCCGTGGGGCACCGACTGAAGGCCTGAGCGAAAGACTTCGGCCATGAGCGCTGCGGTGCTGCCTGAAAGCGCAATGACTGCCACCGAGAACCCCGACAGGCGGATCCCGAATGCCATCGGAAAGGCATAGTAGACCCAGATCACGTGCAGGAGTGGCGGGGTGATGCGAAAGAACTCGATGAACGCAATGGCCAGTTGATTGAGCACCGGCGTGCGGCGTGTGCGCACCACCGCCAGCCCGAGCGCAATCACCGTCCCAAGCCCGAACGACAGGACCCAGATGGCAAGCGTGAGGGGGATGCCCATCACGATAAAGGGAAGCCAGTCACCCAAACAGAGTGTGCCTCACGTTGGCGTCGCGAACCGCACAATCATGCGCAGTTTGTGCCTCAGAAGAAGCAGGAACGCGGCCGGCTGCGCGACGGGCATAGCATCCAACAACGCTCGCAAAATCCCTCAACCTCAGGTAGCGATGATGGTGATCTCCACACGGCACTCCTTGCGCGGCAGGAGCGCTTGCACGCATGTTCGTGAGGGGACGGAGGACGGATCGATCCACTGGTCCCACGCCGTGTTGAACGCGTCATAGTGGCGAAGATCTGACAGGTGGATGGTGGCATGGAGGAGCCGGTCACGCGCTGAGCCGGCATTGGCGAGGAGCCCATCAATCTTGCTAAGAAGTTTGGCCGTCTCATCCTGCACGTCGCCAAACGGCTCGCTGCAGGTCTGGCCGGACAGGAACGCAAACCCGGCGTAGCACGAGACGGCACTGAGGCGAGGGTTCGTCCCGAGCCGAGGGATGGGATGTTCGGTCATAGTGGCGTTCCTGGCGAGTGGGGGTTGGGTGTTCGATTTAGATCAGGCGTCGCGGGACCATGTGACCCTTGCCATCACCCGGCGTGCACGCGGGGTCGCGCCGCTGACGGGGCCGGAGCAGATCGCCGTTGCGCTGGGCGAAGAGATCGTGGACGGGCGCGCAGCACCGGGCCAGCGGCTGGGCGAGGCGGAGCTGGCGGAGCGGTTTTCCTCCAGCAGGGCGCCTGTGCGCGAGGCGCTGCGCATTTTGGAAACCCACACGCTGGTGCGCATCTTGCCGCGCCGCGGCGCCCATGTGACGCCGCTTGAGCCCGCGGAACTCACCACCTTGTACCGGGTGCGCGCCTGTCTTCTGGGTCTTGCCGCTGAGGCAATTGCACGGCGTGGGGATCGCGAGGAGATCGACGAGATCGCTGGCTCCTGTGCCCGGTTGGTCGCCACGGCGAAGGCTGCCAACCCCGGTGCACGGTACTTCCCACTTGCCCTTGCGATGACGTTGCGCCTCGCCACGTTGTCGGCAAGCCCCCATGTGGTCCACCTTGTGGGTGCATTGTCGCTGCAGGCCCGGCGATACGCGCGGCTCGCCTTTCCCGACAAAGCGGCCTGCACCCAATCGGCGACGCTATGGCGTGAACTCAGCACCGTCTTGTCGGCGGGGGACGCGGATGCAGCGCGAGAGGCCGCCGAAGCGATTGTTCTTGCCTCCCTCACGCGCATCGAGGCGAGTATCGCTCAGTCATGACCGATGGGCGATGCGGCGTGCTTCGCCGGGCGTCTTCCCCGACCATCTCCGGTAGGCCGTACAGAAGTTGCCCAGATGGTCGTAGCCCATGAGGTAGGCAATCTGCTTCAGCGACACGTGCGTTCCTTCAAGGAGCCGCTGCGCGCGGCGCATTTTCGTATCCCGCTGATAGGCCGCGAGCGAAGACCCCTTATCGGCGCGAAACTGCTGGCTGAGCGTGCTGGTAGAGACTTGCTGTGCCGCCGCGAGTTCACGCACGCCAAGTTCGCGCGGGAATGCAGCATCCATCATCGCCAGAACGCGCAAGGTGAGCGGTGTGATGCGCGTGCGCTCCGATGCATCGCGCTGCAACAGGCCGTCGTGGGCAAGGCACAAAAGCTCAATAGCCTTGGCTTGGCGGAACGCGCGCGACACTGCCGTGGTGACTGGCGGATCGACAATAGCATGCGCCACGGCCGTCAGGTCGTCCGACGCCGGCAGGTCGATCCAAAAGGGCCGGCGTTCGTCGCCAGCAAGGTTTGTGAGCGCTTCGGCCATGGCCGCAGGCATGGACCGTGCCGGCCCGCGGCCATCTGCGGGAACCGAGACGGCCACCGTTCGCTCAAGGACACCGCCGGACCACTCGATCCTTTTGGGCGTGCCGCGCGGCTGATGGAAAATGGAGAGCACAGGACCCTGCAAGATGCGCTCAGCACCTTGCCAGGTGACCCGCCGGCACCCCTCCAACTGCACCTGGATTGAGTAGCGGCCGATGCCATAGTCCACCACGTGCCAGTCCTTGGCGCACACGTGCTTGCGAACCACGGTGAGCATCCCGTCGTCCAGCATGTGGAAGGCGTAAAACCCTTCCACCTCTCTGGGCGGGGGGATCAGCTTCATGGAGCCCGTGTCACGCTCACCGCGATCGGCCACCAGGTAGGGCGCGCCAAGGTGCGGCAGCAGCGCGCTAAGCTCGTTGTCGGGGAGCTGGAGGCCCGCCACCCGTCTAAGCGACCAGGGCCGGAGCGGCGGCCACAAGAGCCTCCCGTTCGGCCTCCAAGAGCTGCGTCGTCATGTGTCCGTCCCCAAATGCAGGGTGCGCAAGGCATGCTCGCAGAAAATCGCGGTTTGTCTCCACCCCCTCGACGCGACAACGGGCGAGTGCGGCGTCCATACGTGCGATCGCTGCGGGACGATCCTCGGCGTGGACGATGATCTTCGCAAGCAAAGGATCATAGTGCGCACTCACCGTGTCGCCGGCCGCGTAGCCTGCGTCGACGCGAACACCGGGGCCAACGGGCAAATCGAACCGGCTGAGTGTGCCCGCCGACGGCAAGAAACGCTTTGCCGGCCGCTCGGCGTAGAGCCGGCATTCGATGGCGTGTCCGGACAGGCGCGGTGCGGCGGGCAGCGCCCCATCCACCAATCCCGCCGCAGCAAACTGGGCGTGCACAAGGTCGAGCCCTGTCACCATTTCGGTCACAGGATGCTCCACTTGAAGCCGTGTGTTCATCTCCAAGAAGGCGTAAGTGCCTGTGTCAGCATCAAGGACGAACTCTACGGTGCCGACACCGCGATAGCGCTGTGTGGCGGCAAGCCGTGCTGCCGCTTCGGCGATGGTGGTGAGCACCTTTCTGTCGACCGCAGGGGCAGGGGCCTCTTCGATCACCTTTTGAAAGCGCCTTTGGAGAGTGCAGTCCCGTTCGAAAAGGTGGATCGCGTGCCCTTCGCCGTCGCCCAGCACCTGCACTTCGATATGCCGGGCCCGCGCCACATAGCGTTCCAAGTAGACGTCGCCGTTGCCGAAAAAGCGGCCCGCCTGTGCCATGGTGGAACGCACCGCCGCGCGTGCCTCCTGGCGCGAGTGCGCAATGCGCATCCCGATGCCGCCACCCCCGCCCGCCGCCTTCACGAGGACGGGGAGGCCGATGTCGGCCACCGCGGCATCCACAGCGGCATCATCCCCCAATGCCAGCCGTTCGCTCGCGGCGAGCAGAGGCAGGCCTGCGGCAGCGGCAGTGGCGCGCGCGGCCATCTTGTCGCCCATCGCCTCAATGGTTGTGGCCGAGGGGCCCACGAATGTCGCCCCAGCCTCCACAACGCCGCACGCAAATGCTGCGTCTTCCGATAGGAGCCCATAGCCCGGGTGGACCGCATCGGCCTTCGACGCGCCGATGGCGGCAAGGACCTTTGCCCTGTCCGTATAGCTTTCGCCGACGCGCGTGCCCCCAAGGGAGACGGCCTCGTCGGCTTCGCGCACGTGGAGGGCGTTGGCGTCAGGGTCGGAGTGGATTGCAATCACATGCATGCCGCATGCGCGGGCGGTCCGTGCGATCCGGCACGCCACCTCACCACGGTTTGCAATCAGAAGCCGCGTCACGATGGTGCCTCGATCACTACAACGGTGGCGCCTTCCTCCACCGGTGCGCTCTCGGGCGCCACAATCTCCACCACCCGGCCAGCGACGGGCGCGTAGACGGGGACCTCCATCTTCATGGATTCAAGGATGGCAACCTCAGCGCCCTCCGCCACCTCGTCACCGATGGCAACGAGGAGTTTCCAAACAAGGCCGGTGACCTCGGCGATCGCATCATGGCGGGCCATCACACCTCCTTCAGAAGTTGAACGGCCAAGCCGCGAGGTGGCGCTTTCCCATCGCCGCGGTGGTGCTTGAGCCATAAATCCGCAGCATGTCGATGAGCCAAGCGCGGGTTTCGTCGGGCTTGATGACGTGCTGAACGGCGAACATGCCGGCAATCTCCCAGACCTCCGAGCCGCGGGCGAGCGCCTCTTCCGCGGCTGCCAGAGTCGCCTCATCAGCCTCAGGGGGGCTCACCACCCGTGCGCCGAAGCGCGGTTCCATGAACGAGATCTCTGCCGTGGGCCACGCGGCCACCTCGTCAGAATTCTTGCCGCCGCCCATGTTGAGGTACGCCTGTCCGTAGGCCTTGCGCACGATCACGCTGAACTTTGGGACCGTCGCCGACTGAAGCGCGGTCATGTAGGTCATGATCTTTGTGGGGGCGCGGCGCTTTTCAGCGTCTGAGCCAATGACAAATCCTGGCGTGTCCACAAGGTTGACGATCGGAATGTGGAAGCTGTCGCACGTGGCAATGAAGCGGGTTGCCTTGGAGCAGGCATCGGCATCGAGCGCGCCCGCCTTGAACATGGGGTTGTTGGCAATCACCCCCACCGTGTGCCCGTCAATCCGTGCCAGCGCCGTCACCACCGTGCGGGCGAACTGCGGCTTCAGCTCCAAAACGCTCTCAGGATCCGCAAGCGCGGTGACGACGCGGCGCATGCCATAACCACGGGTGCGCTTCTGGGGCACCATCGCAGCAAGATCCGTGGCGGGGCCTCCCGCCGTTTCGGCGCGCGGGGGCGGCGTGCCGGCTGCCGACGGCAGGTAGGACAGGAAGCGCTTCGTCAGAGCGATGGCGTCTTCATCGGTCTTGACCATCTGGTCGATGGCGCCGGTTTCGCGCGCGTGAAATGCTGCGCCGCCAAGGGCCTCGGGCTCGATCACCTCACCCATGGCAAGCTGCACCAGGCGCGCGCTGCCGATGGCCATGCACGCCCCCTCGCGCATCACCACGAAATCGGAGAGGCAGGCGTAAAAGGCAGAGCTGCCGAAACAATCCCCCAGAAGGGCAGACACCCAGGGCGTCTCACGGTGGCGGACGTATTGGAGCGGATCGTTGCCGAGCAGCGTCCCCATGCCGGCCGCGCCCATATTGTCAGGCATGCGTGCGCCTGAGCTCTCACCCAGAAAGATGAGGGGCATGCCGCGCAAAGTGGCCGTGCGCTTCACGTGCGCAATACGGCGCATGTTGGTGAGGCTTGAGGATGCGCCTTTGACGGTGAAATCGTTTGATACAACGGCGGCCGGCCGGCCCTCCACCGTGGCATAACCGGTGAGTTTGCCGTCGCCTGGCGTGCTCTCTTTGTCGGCCTCCATCACGGAGTGGGCGTGGAGGCCGGCTTCCAGAAACGAGCCTTCGTCGCAAAGGGCGTCGATCCGCTCGCGCGCGTTCAGCACCCCTTTCGCGCGGCGGCGGTCGAGCTTGTCGCGGCCGCCCATGGCCCGTGCGGCGGCCCTGCGGCGGTCCACATCGTCCAGAATGCCCTCAGACATGGGCTGCGTCCTTGCGGGGCGCCGGGTCTGAGCCCAAAGCGGCAATCTCCTGCGCACTGAAGCCGAGGCGTTCCAGCGTTGCCCTACTGTCGACGCCGATGGCGCCGCCAAGCCGGCCGACTTTTCCAGGTGTCGCCGACAGCTTTGGCACAATCCCCGCAACCGCAAGGGTCCCCAGAACGGGGTGGGGGGACCGAACGAGGGCATTTCGCGCAGCCATGTGTGGGTCGGTAAAAAGGTCTGCGATGCCAAAGATCCGGCTTGCCGGAACACCGGCTGCCACGAGGTGATCCTCAAGCGCCGCCCCCTCCCAGCGGGCGGACCAGGCGCCGATGACGGCTTCAAGGGCATCAACGTGCGCGTTGCGGGCAGCGGCAGTCTTGAACTTTGGGTCGCCTACAAGTTCTGGCGCGTCCATCGCCGCGGCAAGGCGGGCGAAAGCGCTTTGGGAAAACGCTGCGATATGGATGTGACCGTCGCGTGTGGGAAAGAGCGCATTTGGGCTTGCCCCCGCTAGACGAGAGCCTGCGCGTGTTGCGGCAACGCCCGTCGCGTCGTAGGCGGGGATGTGTGGCTCCACATAGCTCATCGCAGCTTCGGTGAGCGCGGTGTCGATGACCTGGCCGTATCCCGTTGCGCATCGATGGTAGAGCGCAGCGGCAATGCCAAAGGCGGTGTAGGTGCCGGCAATGTAGTCGGTCAGCGATGTCGCGACCCTTGGGGGTGGACGGTCAGGATCGCCCGTGAGGTCGCGAAGGCCGCTCATGGCTTCGCCATTGACGCCATAGCCGGGGCGTTTGCAGTAGGGCCCATCCTGCCCATAGCCGGACACTCGGGCGAGGATCAGCCCGCGGTTCTCCTTCGACAGCGTTTCGTAGCCGAGGTCCCATCTTTCGAGCGTGCCAGGGCGGAAGTTCTCGATCACAACATCCATCGTGGCTGCAATCCGCCGTACGGCGGCACGCGCTTCGGCCCGACGGAGATCGAGCGCGACGATTGATTTTCCCCGCATCAGGCTCGCAGCGTAGAGCGACACACCTTTGGCGTGAGCGCCCATGGCGCGCACCGCGTCGCCTTCCGGCGGTTCTACTTTGACAACGTCCGCGCCGAAGTCGGCCATCAGCCGTGCGGCGAAGGGCCCGGCAATGGTGGACCCCAGCTCCAACACGCGCACGCCTTCAAAGCAGCTCATGGCTGATGCTCGGTCATATTTTGTATTATTGTCGACAATATGGGTCTCGTCAATCGTCAGCGTTTGAAGTCTGCGAACGGTCTGCCGCAGAGCTGTGGGATGGTGACGTCGAGGACGGCCGGTCCGTCGTGGGCAAGAAAGGCGGGGAGCACGACCTCCAGATCATCGCGGGTATCAGCGCGAAAGCCGCCTGCACCGAAACTGCGCGCCAAATCGTCAAGCCGGAGCGGTGGGAGAAGGCAGCCCACATCGCGGCCATAGGCGTTTGTTTGGAGGCGCTGCTCGACACCCCAAGCGCTGTCGTTGCCCACAATCACCTTGACCGGAAGGTGATGCGCCACGGCCGTTTCCAACTCGCTCATGTGAAAGCGAAAGCCGCCGTCGCCGCAAAACACCCAGACAGGCCGTCCCGGTGATGCCTGTTGCACCCCAAGCCCTAAGGGAATGCCCGAGCCGAGGTTTCCCGAAAGCACTCCATCGTGAAACCCGCGGCGCACGCGCGCTGGCAGCGCACAACGAGGCCAATGGATGAAATCACCCACGTCGACACATATGGCGGTCTTTGCGGTTTGGTGGGGCAGGAGCGCGCGCATGAGATCCATGGGGTGAATGGCATCGCCCTCGCCAGAGGGCGTCTCCCACAGGCCCGTGAGGGCGCTGCGGCGCATCTGGCGGAGGGTCCCCAGCCAGCTTGGCACGGTCAGCGTTTCCGTCAGCGTCACAAGGGCGCTCAGCATGGGACCGACCGGGCCATGAAACAGATGGTCAGGCACCCGGTTCATGCCGAGATGGTGAGGGGAGTCGCTGATCTGGATCAGCGTCGTGTCAGCGGCCAAGAGGTGAGGGCGGGCGAAGCACAAGTGAAAGTCAGCGGCCGCACCCGCAAGGCACAGCACATCGGCCTCCACGATCCGGCGAAAGGCTGGATTGAACAACGGGTCGGCGTACCCAAGACACGGCCCTTCATCGTCTGGAAGGAGCCCGCGCGCCTGGTCGATCGTGAAGACGGGCGCATTGAGTGCGAGCAGAGCCGCCGCGCTGGCGTCGGGCGCGTCCATGGCGCCAGAGCCTGCGACAACCACGGGGCGCTCTGCGCTGCACAATGCGAGGGCGGCATCCTCAAGACCTGACACGGCGACCGTATGCGGCGTTTGAACTTTCAATTGCGGTTGTGCCACGGGACCGGCGTGCGGTGCGTCGAGGAGAGGCGGCGCGATGGAAAGGCTCACCGGCCCAGGACGCGGGGCAGCGGCCACGGCCAATGCCCGGGCGATGAGGTTGCCCAAGTCCACAGGCGCCACAGCGTCCACCGCCCACTTGGCAACGGGCCGGGCCATGTCGCCCTGCCGCAGGATCTGCTGCCCCCCGGTCTCCCACTGGGCCACCGGGGTCTGACCGGAAATCAGCACGACGGGCGTTGCAGCGCTCATGGCCACCTGCAGCCCCGTCAAAGCGTTGGCATGTCCGGGTCCACCAGTGGCAACGAAAACCGCGGGCCGGCCCGTTGCCCGGGCATATCCGTCGGCCATTTGCACGCCGGCCGCCTCGTGGCGCACATCGATGATGTGGATGCCCGCGCGATCCATGGCCATGAACAACTGGTTGATGTGATCGCCGCAAAGGGCAAACACCGCGTCGATTCCCTGCAGGCGCAGAACCCGTGCGATGGCCTCGGCCCCCGTCTCAACCGTCATGGCGGGAGCCCCCGAGGGCCGTGTGCGCGTCGGCGCGGAAGGCGCCGTCTGCCTCCAGGTGTGCGG
>JBCDCF010000021.1:0-14398 GCA_039182345.1 Pseudomonadota bacterium | reverse complement strand
GGCCTGCGGAAGGGCGAGATGGTGATGGACCCGCCGATCACCTTGGGCATCGGCGTCTCATAAAGGCACAGGAGAAAGCGCGTGGACTCAGGGTCAGGCGGCACGGCCATCATGCCGCCATTCTCAGCCCAGTACATGGGGCGGATGTAGAGCGGTGTGCCTGAGGGGAACTTTGCCACCCCCTCCTCCACCAGTTCCATCATTTCGCCTGCGGACACGGTGGGCTTCAGCATCAAGGCTTTGGCGGAGCGGTTGACCCGCTCCATGTGCAAATCAAGATCGGGGGTAACGCCCTCGAACGCCCGCGCCCCGTCGAACACTGAGGAGCCGAGCCAGAATGCGTGGGTCCGCGCACCGATGATCGGCTGATTGCCGTCGTGCCACGCCCCGTCCAAATAGGTCCACGTCTGCGACCACGCCACCATAATACCTGTCCCTCCGTTCCGCGCCGGAGCCTAAATCATGGCTCGCGCGGCTGTACACATGCAGTTGAGCACAACAGTGCGCCCCTTGGACCGGACTGTGGGGATGCCTGCCATGCGTTGCCCGCTTGGCCCGCCCCCTCCTCCCTTGGCGCGCACAACGCTTCCGCTGAGGCGTCACAGGCACTAAGAACGACCTCCTTGGGAGGATCTGCGGCACAATGCGCTACGCTGTTTATGTTTTCGACGCCTACGGAACCTTGTTCGACGTGCATGCGGCCGTGCGCAGACACGCTGGCGAAATGGGGCCTGACGCGGACCGCCTGTCTACCATCTGGCGCACCAAGCAGCTGGAATATTCGTGGACGCGGGCGCTGTCGGGCCGCTACGCCGACTTCTGGACGCTGACGGAGTATGCACTGGATTTTGCCTTCGCCAAGGTGCCGTCTGCGCCTGTGTCCATGCGCGAGGATCTTCTGGAGGCCTACCGCTCGCTCGACGCCTATCCTGAGGTGATCGACACCCTGACCCGGCTGAAGTCTGCTGGCGCGGCGACGGCAATCTTGTCCAACGGCTCGCCCGGCATGCTGAAGGCGGCCGTGGATGCGGCGCGGATCGGCGACCTTCTGGACGACGTGTTGTCGGTGGATCCGCTCAAGACCTTCAAGCCTTTGCCTGAGGTGTATGAGCTCGTCACAACGCGCTTTCGCGTCTTTCCGGACGCGGTGTCCTTCCAGTCGTCCAACCGGTGGGACATTGCCGGCGCCACCGCCTTCGGCTTCCGCTCAGTGTGGATCAACAGGGCGGGCGAGCCGGACGAGTATCGAGACCTTGCCCCGTCGGCGACCCTCGCCTCCTTGGATTCCCTGCCCGACATCTCCTGAGCGGCGCCGCGGGAGCAACCCGCGGCACCGATGACTGGCGGATGGGTTTGGTCTCAGGCCGGCTCGGGCGTGCCTGTTCCTTCCCCTGGGCCGACCCCTGACCGGCCGCGGGCGGCCATCGCAAGGGCAATCAACGCTGCGCCGTGGATGATGAACTCAAGCGCCACGAAGAAGCCGATCACCCAACCCCACTCCTGGAACCAGGCGGCGGCCGTCTCGGCGGAGGCCAGCATCTCTTCGGTGGGCGGCTCCACGATGGAGAAGATCATGATGCCGAGCACCACCGACAAAAGGCCTGACAGCACCACCCAGACCCAGCTGGCGCCGCCCTCCTTCATCTGAAAGCCCATGATGGCGCGCAACACGCCGGTGATGATGAAGGTCACCGCGATCAAGAGCGTCAGCCACCAGGCGGACTGAACGGGCATGGCAATCAACACGACGCCGGCAGCCACATAAAGGAGCCCCAGGAGAACGTGGGAGGCGACGGACCGCCAACCGGCACACTTGAAGGCGTCCACCAGCTGGGCGATCCCCCCGATCAGCGCCAGAACGCCGAACCACAGCACCGACAAGATGGTCAGCCCATAGCTGAGGCCAAGGCCGATGACGCCCAAGGCGGCCATTAAGATCCCAAGGCCCAAAAGCCACTTCCAAGACACGGCGAGTTCGCCGAACAAAGGATCGCGCAGCTCTGCCAGTGGCGCAGGAGGCGGGGATTGCGTGCTCATGGAACACCTTTCGTTTGCAACCGGCTCTCACCACCGGTCATGACAATCAACGGGGCTGAGGCGCTGGAGCGCCCTCTCAAAGGCTGGCCAGGACCCGCGCCCACGACCTGATGCCTTTGTGGAACGAGGTTAGGTCATATTTCTCGTTGGGCGAATGGACGTTGTCGTCCTCCTGGGCAAAGCCGATCATCAAGGTGTCCATCCCAAGGTCTTCCTTGAAGTTGCGCACGATGGGGATGGAGCCGCCCATGCCCACCATCGCGGTGTCGACCCCCCACTCGGCCTCAAGCGCTTCGCGGCCGCGGGCCAGCATCTCCCAGTCCTCAGGCACATGGAAGGCGGGCGATGCGCCGTGGCCGATAAAGGTGACGGAACAATCCTCAGGCACTCTTTCTTCAACGAAGGCGCGGAAGGCATCGCGCACGGCCATGGCATTCTGCTTGCCCACAAGACGGAAGGACACCTTGGCCGAGGCAATGCCTGGAATGACGGTCTTGAAGCCTGCGCCGGTGTAACCGCCGATCATGCCGTTCACCTCGCAAGTGGGCCGTGTCCACACCTGTTCCAGCACCGTGCGCCCCTCTTCGCCTGCCGGATTGGCAAGGCCGATGGGGCCGAGGAAGGCTTCAGGCGTCATCTTGAGGGATGCCCAGTTGGCCTTCAACTCATCACTCGGCTCAATCACCCCGTCATAAAAACCCGGGACGGTGACGCGGCCTGTCTCGTCGTGGAGGTCGGCGAGGATCTTTGCCACCACGTGGTTGGGGTTGCGGGCGGGGCCCCCGAACTGGCCTGAATGAAGATCGCGGTTGGCGGCGCGGATCTCAAACTCCTCCGCCACAAGGCCGCGCAAGGTCATGGCAATGGCGGGCGTGTCCTTGTCCCACATGCCAGTGTCGCACACGAAGGCAGCATCGGCGCGCAACTCCTCGCCCGCCTCTTCCACGAAGCCTGGCAGGCTGGGGGAGCCCGATTCCTCCTCCCCTTCAAACAGTATCGTGAAGCCTGCGGGCAGACGGCCCTCCACCGCCTTGATGGCCCGCAACGCCTCCACAAAGCTCATCAGCTGGCCTTTGTCGTCACAGGCGCCGCGCGCCACGATGATCTTGCTGCCGTCGGACCGTGTGACAATGCGCGGGTCGAACGGGTCGGCCTCCCAAAGGTCCAACGGGTCCACGGGCTGAACGTCATAGTGGCCGTAAAACAAGATGTTGGGCTTGCCCTCCACAGGGGCGGACTTGCCCACCACCATCGGCTTGCCAGGTGTCTGGCGCACGCTTGAGTCAAATCCCAGCGCCTGAAGATCGTCCGCCAGCCACTTGGCCGCGCGCTGACAGTCCTCATGATAGGCAGGGTCGGTGGAGATCGACGGAATGCGCAGCAGCGCGAACAAGCGGTCGAGGCTGGCGTCAAGGTCTTCGTCAATGCGATTAAGAATGGCGTCGATATCCATGGGTCTAACCTCGGTCATGGGGCCCTCATCGGGCAGGTGTTGGCCCCGTTGCTATCCTGACGCGCGCGTTCATACTAGGGTGCCATCGCGCCGGGCCGATAGGAAAGCGCCCCGGCGTGGCACTCACTCGCCCTAAGGCCAACAGCGCCGCGGCCATTTCATGGGCAAGGGCACGGCGTTTTGGGAGGCGCAGATATGGCCGAGAGCGTGGAACCGGCCGACCCCATCATCGATGCATGGCGCAGCCTTGCCGAGCGCGCGCTGAAAGGCGCGGCCCTTGAGAGCCTCGATTTTGCCATGGACGACGGCGTGCGGGCCGACGCCATCTCGCTGCCGCCCCTCGCTGCGCCCGCCACACCCGTCTACACAGGCCGCGCGACGGCAGGACCATGGGCCATCGTCCAGCGCGTCGACACCGATGGGACGAGCGCCAAACAGGCCACCGACGACCTTCAAAATGGCGCGACGGCACTGTCGCTGGTGTTTGCTGGCGCCCCTGCCGCCTTCGGGGCCGGCCTTACCGCCGCCACCGTCTCCGACCTCGATGCCGCCCTTGACGGTGTCTATCTGAACCTTGTCCCCATCCACCTTCAGGCCGGCGCGTTAGGGCTCGAAGCCTTAGTCCTGATGGCTGGCCTTGCCAAAGCCCGCGGCACGCCGCTTCACACATTGCACGCCGGCATCGACCCGCTTGGGGCACTCGCCGCCACCGGTGAGGGTTTTGGGGCAGACGGCATTCAAGGCCGCCTCCAACGAGCCGTCGCCGCGCACGTCGCCCTTGGGGTGAAAGGGACGGCGCTGGTCGCCGACGGATCGGTCTATGCCGAGGCTGGCGCCACACCTGTGCAAGAGCTGGCGCTCGCGCTGTGGACCTTAAGAGACTATGCCGCCGCCCTCGACGCTGAAGGCGTGCCACCTTCACAGTCCCTACCGCAGATCGCCATGCACCTTTGCGCCAGCCAGGAGCAGTTCGTCACCATGGCGAAGATGCGGGCCGCGCGGCGCCTTCACGCCTTGTTTTGTGAGGCTTGCGGCGTCAGCGCGCCGCTCACCCTTCACGCCACCACAGCACGGCGCATGCTGGCGGTCAGCGACCCGCACACAAATCTTCTGCGCCTCACCATCGCAGCGTTTGGCGCAGGGGTCGGCGGAGCCGATGCCGTCACCGTCCTCCCATTCGACCAGGCGTCGAGCGCGTTTGCGAGGCGCATGGGCCGTAACATCCAAACGCTCCTCCTTGAAGAATCCCATCTTGGCGCCTTGATGGACCCTGCCGCAGGCTCAGGCACCATCGAGACGTTGACCGACGAGATGGCCCGCGCCGCCTGGGCCCTTTTCCAGGCCGAGGCGGGAGGCGGCGCCTCCCTTGCCGACGCCTTGATCGATGGGCGCATTGCACGCCTTTGCGGTGCGATCGCCCAAGAGCCGGTGATCATCGGCGTGACGAAGCACCCGCCGCCTGAGCCTTATGCCGCAACGCGCACAGAGGCCATCGGCGCGCCGCAGACCCGCGCCCTCAACGTCACCGCCACCGACGTCGACGGCATGATCGAGGCGGCCCTTAAGGGGGCCACACTGGCCGACCTTGCCGCATGGCAACCACCGCAGTCCCTTGGCAGCCACCCCTTGCGGCCCTTACGCGACAGCGCCCATTTTGAAGCGTGACAGCGCCCCGTTTGAAGGTTGACGCGATGATCCCTGATATCGGCACCATCGACTATCGCACCATCGCCCTCAACGCCCCTGACGGCGCGCCCTGGGAGACGGCGGAGGGCCTTTCCATCGCCCCTGTGGTGGGGGCGGACGCGGCAACGGACCTGCCGCTCGACACCGTCCCCGGCAAGGCCCCGTTCCTGCGCGGGCCCTACCCCACCATGTACGTCCAAAAGCCTTGGACGATCCGCCAGTATGCGGGCTTTTCGACCGCTGAAGAGTCCAACGCCTTCTACCGCCGCAACCTCGCAGCAGGGCAAAAGGGCCTGTCGGTAGCCTTCGACCTTGCCACCCACCGCGGCTACGATTCCGACCACGACAGGGTGGCGGGGGACGTGGGGATGGCCGGCGTTGCCATTGATTCCATCCTCGACATGCGCACCCTTTTCGACGGCATCCCCTTGGGCGACATGACCGTCTCCATGACCATGAATGGCGCGGTCCTGCCCGTCCTTGCCCTTTACATTGTGGCGGCGGAAGAACAGGGCGTTGCCCAGGAGAACCTGAAAGGGACCATCCAGAACGACATTTTGAAGGAGTTCATGGTCCGCAACACGTTCATCTACCCGCCGCAGCCGTCCATGCGGATCGTGTCGGACATTTTCGCCCACACAGCGCGGCATATGCCCAAGTACAACTCCATCTCCATCTCCGGCTATCACATGCAGGAGGCGGGGGCGACGGCGGACCTTGAGCTCGCCTACACCATCGCCAACGGGCTCGAGTATGTGCGCCGCGGCGTTGCGGCCGGCCTTGATGTGGACCGTTTTGCGCCGCGCCTGTCCTTCTTCTGGGCCATCGGGATGAACTTCTTCATGGAGGTGGCGAAGATGCGCGCCGCCCGCTTCTTGTGGGCCCGCCTCATCGAGAAGGAGTTTCAGCCCAAGGACCCGCGCTCGCTCGCCCTTCGCGCCCACTGCCAGACCTCCGGCTGGTCGCTGACGGCGCAGGATGTCTACAACAACGTCGCCCGCACCATGATCGAGGCGATGGCCGCCACCCAAGGCGGCACACAAAGCCTTCACACCAACGCCCTTGATGAAGCACTTGCCCTGCCGACGGACTTTTCCGCCCGCATTGCACGCAACACCCAGTTGGTGCTTGCCGAGGAGTCCGGCGTGACCGACTTCATCGACCCCTGGGGCGGTTCGCCGGCGGTGGAGCGGCTCACCCGTGACCTTGCCGCGCGCGCCCTCTCCCACATTGAAGAGGTGGAGGCCCTTGGCGGCATGGCGGAGGCCATTGAGGCCGGCACGCCCAAGCTGCGCATCGAGGAGGCGGCCGCCAAAGCCCAGGCGCGCATTGATTCAGGCGAACAGACCGTCGTCGGCGTCAACCGCTACAAGGCCCTCCAGGAAGAGGAGGTGGACGTCCTCAAGGTGGACAATGCGGACGTGCGGCGCCAGCAGATCGCAAAGCTTGAAAAGCTGAAGGCGACCCGCGACGGGGCCGCCGTGGACAGTGCCTTAACCGCTCTCACCAACGGCGCCAGCGGTGACGGCAACCTCCTCGCCCTTTCCATCGATGCGGCGCGCGCCGGTGCCACAGTGGGCGAGATCAGCAATGCCATGGAAGCGGCCTTCGGACGTCACAGTGCGCCGATCCGCGCCATCACGGGCGTCTACAAAAGGGAGGCCGGCGCCATGGGTGCGCGCATCGAAGCCGTTCGCCAATCCGCCGATGCCTTTGCCGAAGCCGAAGGGCGCAGGCCCCGCGTTCTCGTCGCCAAGATGGGGCAGGACGGGCACGACAGGGGCCAGAAGGTGATCGCGTCCGCCTTCGCCGACCTTGGCTTTGACGTGGACATCGGCCCCCTCTTCGCCACCCCGGGGGAATGCGCCCGCCAGGCAGTGGACAATGACGTGCACATTGTGGGCGTCTCGTCCCTCGCAGGCTCGCACCTCACCTTGCTGCCTGCCCTTCAGGAGGCGCTGCGGGCGGCAGGGCGCGGGGACATTTTGGTGGCGATCGGCGGCGTCATCCCTCCGGGGGACGTTGCGGCCCTGCGCCAGATGGGGGCGGCCGCCATCTTCCCGCCAGGCACGGTGATTGCCGATGCCGCCGAAGCGCTCCTTGATGCCCTGCGCGAGAAGGACCAGGCCCGCCATGCCGCCGCCGAGTGAGGGCGAGGCCACCGATACAGGCATCGCCGCCGCCTCCGACACTGCCACCACCACAGCCATCGACGACGCGCTTTTGACCGCCGCCACGAAGGCCGCGCACGATGCCTACGCTCCCTATTCCGGCTTTCACGTCGGCGCGGCTGTGCGCACGGGCGAAGGCACCGTCATCACAGCCGCGAACGTGGAAAATGTCAGCTACGGCCTCAGCCTGTGCGCCGAGGCCAATGCCATTGCGGCCGCGGCCATCAAAGGGGCGAGGCGCCTCACCCATGTGGCGGTGGTGGGCTATCGCGCCGCCGAGCCCGACACCCCATCGCTCGCCTTTCCGTGCGGGCGCTGCCGCCAGATGATTGCCGAGTTTGCCGACGCCGACACGGTGATCCTGGTGGCCGACCGAAACGGCCACGAACGCGTGAAGCGCTCCTTCGCCGAAATCCTCCCTTACGCCTTCCTTCCTGGCGCCCTTACGGACTGATTGAGGCCCTTCTCGGCCTGATTGCGCGCGAAAACGCCAGTAAGTCCGGGTACTTTACCCTTCACATCCATAACCCTCACCGCAAAACACGCAACGGTGATGTGCATCACGCAGGTCCCGGCCGGGTCCCCCCACCTCATGGATGTCGCAAGACACACATGAACAAAGGGCAGGCACACCATGGCAACTTTCTTCAAAACCTTCCGCGTGATGACGGTGTTGGCGTCTGAGAACGATCGCCTTCTTGAGGCCGACGACAACAACGCCAATGCCAACGATGCGGCTGAGCCGTTCGACCCAGGCCAGGCCGGTGTTGATCTTTATCTCAACGCACTCACCCAAGTGGCCGACACCGGCGAGGGCGAGTTCGTGGACGATATCCTTGCCGAGTATTACGGGCTCGACGGGCGTATGTTCTCCACCACCGCCAATGCGCCCACCCGTGAACGCAACGCCTTCATCCGCGACCGTATGGTGTGCGTTCTCTGACCCGCATTGCCCTGACGCGATGCAAAGACGCACTCCACACAAACACACACAACACCACTGACCGCTCGATCCACCCTCGAGCGGTCAGATCGCCCCCACCGCAAAGTGGCCATCAAACCGCCGCCGCGTTGCCCATTCGCGACAATTGGCACAATCCTCTTTGCTGGCCGTTGAGCCTTGTCCACACCATGCACTGACAGCGCCCGGTCGCTCTGCTAGCGGTTGTGGGTCATGCGCAGATTCGTTCCCATCCTCCTTGCCGCCATCGTCTTGAAAGCCTGCGTCGCCACGCCCGCAGCGCCTGTGACCGAAGCGGCCGTGTCCTCAAGCACATTCCTTGTGATCACCGATGAGGGTGCGGGCGCCATCAACGCCGCCACGCCCTATAACGAAGCCTCCCTTGCCGCCGTGGCACCTGACGCTGAGATCCGCTCCATCCAGACCGCCATTGAGGATCGCACCACCTGGACACATGCCGCCTTCGTGGGCGAAGTTCAGGCGGTACAGTTTTTCAAAGGGTCCTCGGGCCGGGTGGGCGAGATTCACGGCGTCACCCAGCACCTTGCCGGCCCCAATGGCGAGCGGATCGGGATGACCATGGCCCAAGCCGGCGTCCGGCGGCGAGACTGCCGCAACGGCAAATCGCTGTGGCGCGGCATGGCGGTGTGCAAGGCGCGGGGCGCACGCCATGTGAGCCTTGTGTTCTCCATCCCTCAATACGAGGGGCCGTTCAACCGCCTGGCCTCGTCGGAAGATCTCAAGCGCGCCGAACTGCAGCGCATCGTGTGGCGCGCGAAGGGCTGAGCACACTTTCCGAAAAAGTCGCCGCGGGCGAGCGGGCGGCCCTTGCCCGTGCGATCACCCTTGTGGAATCGCGCCGCTCCGACCACAGGGCCGAGGCGCGCGCCCTCATCCAGGCGCTGATCGCCAAGACAGGCCATGCGGTGCGGCTCGGCATCACCGGTGTGCCCGGCGTCGGCAAATCCACCCTCATCGATGCCTTGGGCTCGGCCTTGATCGCGGAGGGCCACAAGGTGGCGGTCCTTGCCATCGACCCCTCCTCCACCCGCACAGGCGGCGCCATCTTGGGCGACAAGACGCGCATGGAGCGCCTTGCAACGGACGACAATGCCTTCGTGCGCCCCTCACCATCCGCAGGCTCCCTGGGCGGCGTTGCGGCCCGCACCCGCGAAGCAATGCTCCTTGCAGAGGCTGCGGGCCACACTGTCGTCATTGTGGAAACGGTGGGGGTCGGCCAGTCGGAAGTGGCTGTGGCAGAGATGGTGGACACGTTCCTTGCGCTGATGCTGCCGGGGGCGGGCGATGAACTCCAGGGCATCAAGAAGGGGCTCTTGGAGCGGGCCGACATCATCGCCGTCAACAAGGCGGATGGGCCGCTGAAGGAGGCCGCGCGTCAGGCAGCGGCAGACCTTTCCAGCGCGGTCAGGATCCTTGCCGGCCACACACCGCCCCAAATCCTCACCATCTCTGCCAAGGATGAGGACAACCTGACCCTTTTGTGGCAGGCCGTCCTGGCCCACAGGGCGCGCCTGAAAGCCTCAGGCGCCTTCGAGACGCGCCGTGCCGATCAGGCCGTCTCCTGGATGCGCGACATGGTGGATGACGGCTTGAAGGACTATCTCGCCGCGCACGGCAAAGCCATGATCGAGGAGACTGAAGCGGCCGTCAGGTCGGGCGACCTTGCCCCAGGCCTTGCCGCACAAAAGATCTTGGACCTTCTGCCATGACCCCCATCCACCCCGTTGCCATCACAGGGTTCGGCCCGTTTCCGGGCATGCCCATCAACCCCACAGAAGCCTTGGTCAACGCCCTTGCCGAACGGCACGGACCTTCCCTGCGTGCCCGCATCCTTCCAACGCAATGGCGCGTTCTGCCCGAAGTGGCGGCCTTTGCCTCCACCGTGCCTGTCCTCATCCTGTTCGGTGTGGCGGGGACGGCCCGCAGGATCCGCTATGAGAGGCTGTCTCAACCGACCGCTGCACGGGTGGACGCCGACGGCAAACTCCCTGGGGCCGCGCCCCATCGCCGCCGTACCACGCGCCTCAACGTCCCCCTCCTGGCACAGGCGGCCCGCCGGCAGGGTTTTGTGGTGGATGTCAGCGGCAATGCGGGCAGTTACCTGTGCAATGCAAGCTATGGGGCAGCGCTCTCGACCAACCCCCATGCCCTTTTCGTGCACGTGCCACCGCTGCAGCGGCGCGGCCCGTTGAGCCTTGACGGACTGATGGCCCACGCTGAGTGGTTGATGGATGTCCTTGCCCAGGCCGAAGGCTCGCCCCGCCATGGCCGCTCGCCGAAAGCGCCCCACACCGCGCCGATGCGCCTTGCCGCCTGACCCAAGTCAGGCGCCCCGGCGCGTGACGCGTTACTTGGAGGTGCCTGGCTGGTAGGGTTCGTCCTCACGCCAGCGGCGCATCATCTCGGCAAAGTCATCAGGCAGGTCGCGCGGCAGGTGGATCTGGAGCGTCACCAGAAGGTCGCCCTTTCCGCCTGACTTGGTGGGAAGGCCGAGCCCGCGCAGCCGCAGCATTTTGCCGCCTGAGGACCCTGGTGGAACGGTGATGTTCACCGAGCCTGCCAGCGTCGGCGCACGCACCTTTGCACCCAAAGCAGCGTCATAAAGGGTGATGGGAAGGTCGAGCTTCAGGTTGGACCCGTCGCGCACGAAGTCCTGGTGGGAGGCGATCCTCAAGGTGAGGATGGCATCGCCCGCCTGACCGCCGCTGGGGCTGTCGTGGCCAAGGCCGCGCAGGCGGATCTGTTGGTCCTGCTCGGCTCCGACGGGAAGCTTCACGTCCACCGTGCGCCCTGTGGGGAGGGACACGCGCAGTTTTTCGTCGCTCGCAAGGTCTTCCAGGGTGACGGTGACCATCACCTCAAGGTCCTGCCCGCGTTCGCCGCCTTGGCCGAAGCCTGCGCGGGTGCCGCTGCGTGTGTCGCCCCCTTGGCGCCCGCCGCCCGACATGAATTCGCGCAAAATCTCATCCACACCGGCAGCGCCGCCGCTGGTGTCGCTGGTGAAGCGCCAGGTGCGGCCCGAGGAGCCGCCCGTATTGCTGCTGCTTCCTGAGCGCCCACCGCCGAAACCTGAAAAGCCGCCGAACCCTGCGAAAGGGTCGCCTGAGCCGAAGCCCGCCCCTTGGAAGCGCGGCTGACCCTCAGCGTCGATTTCGCCACGGTCGAACTGCTTGCGCTTTTCCTTGTCGCCGACAATCTCGTAGGCGGCGTTCACCTCGGCAAAACGCTCCTGCGCCTTGGGGTCTTCGGCATTGGTGTCAGGATGATAGCGCTTGGCGAGCCGGCGATAGGCCGACTTGATCTCGCTTTCCGAAGCGGACTTGGAAACGCCAAGAACGGTGTAGGGATCGCGCGCCATCAGTTCCAATCTTGCACGAGTTGATCGGTTGCGGAGCGTTTCCGCCTTTCGACCTCGATAACTGTTCGGCTATTGAGACACCGGAATATAGTGTGAGCAGACGATGACCGCGAGCCTTTCCGACGAAACCGTTGCCGCCGGGCAAGCCCCGGACCCGTTCGCCCTGTTCGATGCATGGCTTATCGAGGCAAAGGCAAGGGAAATCAACGACGCCAATGCCATGGCCGTTGCCACTGTGGACGAAAGTGGCATGCCTGACGTGCGCACCTTGCTGTTGAAGGGGCACGATGCGGCCGGTTTCGTGTTCTACACCAACACCCAAAGCCGCAAGGGGGACCAGCTGCGGGCAAGCGCCAAGGCGGCCCTTTTGTTCCACTGGAAGAGCTTGCGCCGTCAGGTGCGTGTGCGCGGCCCCATCACACCCGTCAGCCCTGAGGAGGCGGACGCCTACTTCGCCACCCGCCCGCGCCTCAGCCAAATTGGCGCGTGGGCATCGGACCAATCGCGCCCGGCGAAGGATCGCGCCGAACTCCAGACCCGTGTCGATGCCCGTCTGACGGAGTATCCTGACACCGTGCCGCGCCCGCCCCACTGGTCGGGCTACCGCCTTGCCCCCATCACCATGGAGTTCTGGCAGGACGGCGCCAACCGCCTGCACGACCGCTTCGTCTACACCTTCGGCACCGGCGGCTACACCGTCCAGCGGCTGTTCCCTTAGAGCGCGTAACACCGCAGTTGGGTGCAACCGTTGACGGATTGCGCCTCGCCGGGCCACCCTCGCGCCATGATGGACCGAAGCCCCTCAGCGCCTGTCATGACGCGCACAATCGTCGCCATCCTTCTTGCCCTCCTCGCCACGAAGGCGATGGCTGAGGAGGCCTTCACCATCGATCCCATACCGGACGACATGTGGGCTGCCATGGACGGCGTCTCCTGGCACGAGGCGCTTGCCTGCCCCAACCGTCGCCCCTGCTGCCCCGTCAGGCGCGACCTCAGCCTCGTCACCGTCCCTTACGTGGACTTTGACGGGGCAACGCAGCGGGGACAGCTGATTGTGGTGCACGACCTTGCCCAAGAGGTGGGGGAGATGTTCGTGGAGATCCATGCCGCCGGCTTCAGGATCGAGCGGATGGAACCCGTCTACCGCTTCGGCGGGGACGACACCGTCTCCATGGACAACAACAACACCAGCGCCTTCAACTGCCGCATGACCACCTCAGGCTCGCGCCTGTCCCAGCATGGCGAGGGCACGGCCATTGACATCAACCCCATCCAAAATCCTTACGTGCGCGGGGGCACGGTGTCGCCGCGCGCCGGCACCCCTTACGCCAAACCGCAGGACCGCGACGGGGCAAACCCCAACGCCAAGGGCATCATCACCGCGGACGGCGATGTGGTGCGGATCTTTCAGGAACGGGGCTGGGGTTGGGGCGGCAACTGGCAGAACTCCAAGGACTACCAGCACTTTTCCCTATCGGGCACTTGATCCGCGCGCGGACGGGCGCTGGGAGGAGAGAGACGCAAGGCGCCGTTCGATGTCGTCGGCCCCCATCGCCAGGGTGTGAAGGTCCACCCTGATGGTCTGCCCACCGCGCACCTTGGCGTTCTTGGTGGACAGGAGCCGCAGCAGCGAAAATGGCTCGGCCTGCACCAAAGCATCCTGCAAAGGCCTGTTCAGCGTGATGACCAGACGGGCAAGACGCATGGTGCGCAGCGCGTGGCGCTCGATCCTCCAATCCTCGACCCCGTCCCATCCGACGACGCCGATGCCGCCCACGTAGATCCCCTCGTCGCTGGCGCCGAGCTGGGGTCGTTTGGTATCGATGGTGGGCCAGTAGAAGAAGCTTGCGAACGAGCCTGCAAGGCTGATGATCAGGAAGACAGGGTCACCGTTCACCACAGTGGCAAGAACGCCGATCAGCGTTGCCACCCCGCCGCCATAGACCATCATGTCGCCAGAGTTGGGCGCATAGCCGGTGGCAAAGCCCCGACGGGATGGCGAGCCACCGGGGGGCGGCCTTTGGGGCGTTGCGTCCATCCTGATCCTTCAAAGGCGAGGCCCGTTAAAGGGGCTCAGTGCCTGTGATGCGTATGCCGAACCCTTCAAGGCCCACATAGCGCCTGTCGTGGCTCGATATAAGGCGGATGGAATGAACGCCCAGATCCCGCAGGATCTGCGCGCCGAGCCCCACCTCACGCCACTGCATGGCCCTTGCCTGGGCGCTCACGTGGGCTTCGTCGGGGTCCACCACGGGCGGCGCGGCCACACCGACGGCCCCATCGCGCAGATAGACAAGAACGCCCCGGCCGGTCTGATGGAAGCGCTGGAGGACGGCGGTCAGATCGCTCTGGCCGAAGACGTCGTTGACCACATTCTCGCGCACCAGACGGACCAGCACATCGTCACCGTCGCGGATATCGCCAACAACAATGGCCACATGCTGCAACGGGTCGAAGTGGGTGGTGTAGGAGAAGACGTGGGCGGGGCCAGTGGCAAGGTCGCGATGTTCGCTCGCCACCCGCTCCACCAGCCGCTCGTTGCGCTGGCGCCAGGCGATGAGGTCGTTGACCGAGACTTGGGCGAGCCTATGGGTTTCGGCAAAGGCGGTCACCTGTGGCCCGCGCATAACCGTCCCATCATCGTTGACGAGTTCCGACAGGACGCCGACGGTGGGAAGGTTCGACAACTCACACAGATCGATGGCCGCTTC
>JBCDCF010000020.1:0-14663 GCA_039182345.1 Pseudomonadota bacterium | reverse complement strand
TTCGCCACGTTGTTGGCAACGGTGGCCAGGCGCTTGTCCATGGCAATCTGGCCGGACAAACGCCTAGCCACCGTTGCCAACAACGTGGCGAACATGCGCACCGCCGGCTTTCGGGCCGAAACTGTCAACTTCGAGACGGTTCTGTCGGAGTATCGCGTGGACCGTGTGTCCTTCGCCGCGGTCGGCGCCACTCATCTTGAGCGCCAGGCAGGCCCCATCGAGCGCACAGGCAACGCCCTTGACGTTGCCATTGTCGGTGACGGCTGGTTCGGTGTGGAGACCCCCGCCGGCCAGGGTTATAGCCGCGACGGGCGCTTCACGGTGGATGTTGACGGCACCCTCACCACCGTGTCCGGCCTGCCAGTTTTGGACGATGGGGCCGCGCCCATCATCATCAATCCCGCGGCTGGGCCCGTGGACATTGCCGCCGACGGGCGCATCAGCCAGGACGGACAGTTCGTGGCCAATCTCGGTCTGTTCGCCCTGGCGCCAACAGCACAATTGACCCGATTTGGCGACACGGCGGTCCTGTCCAACCAAGAGGCCGAGCCTGTGGAAGATCGCGTCGCCAACGGTGTACGCCAAGGCTACAAGGAAGGCTCCAATGTCAACGCCATCACCTCCATCACCGAGTTGATTATGGTGCAAAGGGCATTCGAGTACGGCAACACGGCCATCGGCGACCGGCAGCAATCCCTCCAACAGGCCGTCCGCACCCTGGGCGCTGAGTAAGCCGGGTGCCTGCGCTGGAGCGTCTTGCCACCGCGCTGGAAAACATCGGGCATGATCCCATCGTTCTCAGCGGGGTGGTGGAGCAGGCGGTCGCCAACGAGCGCTGGATCGCTGGCCTGTCGGAGCATGCC
The DNA here is from genome assembly GCA_039182345.1 of Pseudomonadota bacterium. Taxonomy (GTDB): domain Bacteria; phylum Pseudomonadota; class Alphaproteobacteria; order Rhizobiales; family Amorphaceae; genus Acuticoccus. The sequence continues at coordinate 13,800 of JBCDCF010000020.1, read as the reverse complement.
GCCCTTGGCGATCAAATCCTCATCGACCACCGCGAGGGAACAGCGGTGGGCAGTGTGGTGCGGGTGGATACCGAACACGTTGTGGCGACCCTTGCTGAACACCGCAGCGGCGGTTTTCTAGGGGCACGGGCGCACCTTGAGGGTCCGCTCCGCCTTCACCCCCACACGAGCTGGCTTGGCCGCGTGGTCGATGCACTTGGCCGACCTCTCGATGGGCAAGATCCGCCCAAGCGGGGTACGGCAAGGGCGGTGGATGCGCCGCCACCGGCAGCCCTGATGCGCCTGCCCCTCTCCAAGGGGGTGCGGACGGGCGTGAAAGCCGTCGACATCTTCGCACCGTTGGTGGAAGGCCAGCGGGTCGGTGTGTTTGCGGGCTCAGGCGTTGGAAAATCGACGTTGTTGGGCATGGTGGCGGCCGCCGCCGACTTCGATGTGGTGGTGGCAAGCCTTGTGGGCGAACGCGGGCGGGAAGTGAACGAGTTCCTATCGGGCCCCCTGTCCGCCCACAAGGACAAGACCGTCACCGTAGTGGCGACAGGGGATGAAACCGCCCTCATGCGCCGCCTTGCACCCATGACGGCAATGACCATTGCCGAATACTTTCGCGATGAAGGCCAGCGCGTCCTTCTGGTCTTGGACAGCTTGACCCGCTTTGCCCACGCGGCGCGCGATGTTGCCCTTGCCGCCGGTGAACCGCCAGTGGCGCGGGGCTATCCACCCAGTGTCTTCAGTGAACTGACGCGGCTTGTGGAACGGGCGGGCAGGGCCGACGGCGAGGGCTGCATCACCGCCCTTCTGGCAGTTCTGGTGGATGGGGACGATCTGGACGAGCCCGTTGCCGACGCGGCCAGGGGAAGCCTTGACGGGCACATCGTCCTGTCGCGCGCCATCGCGGAGGCGGGGCGGTTTCCATCGGTCGACCCGCTCGCCTCCCTGTCGCGGCTGGCGGATCGGGCGTTTCGGCCCGATGAGTGGGAGCTGTCGCGGCGGTTGCGGGCATTGATTGCGCGCTATGAGGACACGCGGGACTTGCGCCTTCTTGGCGGTTACAGGCCCGGCAGCGACGCCGAACTCGACAGGGCAGTGGAGATTGTCCCCACCATCTACGAGGCGCTGCGTCAGACCCCTGCCGACCCGCCCTCCCCTGACGCTTTTGCCGAGCTTGCAAGCCTCTTGGTGGCGCAGCAGGACGCCGGCGAACAGGGCTCATCCTCAGCCTGACACAAGCGCTTGGTGGCTAACTGTTTTTTATCAAGCGGACCTGCGCCGGAAGGTGCTGGCGCCCCCCTTGTACGGCTCGCGTGTCTGAGCCGGGGCGCCAAACAAGGGAAAGTCCATGAGCCTGTACAATGTGCTTCGCACGGGCGTCTCCGGAATGGAGGCGCAATCCTTCAAATTGGCGACGGTTGCTGACAATATCGCCAACGCCAATACCGTCGGCTACAAGCGCGCCGACACCGAGTATTCTTCCCTCATCTTGGAGTCTGGTCCTGGGAGCTACTCCTCAGGCGTCGTGACGCCCAATGTGCGCTACGAAGTCTCCCAGCAGGGCGCCCTCACCTACACCTTGTCGAAAACGGATCTTGCGGTGCAAGGCGACGGCTTCTTCGTGGTGCAGGACAACAATGGCGGCAACTTCCTGACCCGTGCCGGTTCCTTTGTGGTGGACGGGCAGAGCGGCAACCTCGTCAATGCCGGTGGATTTGCGCTTCTGGGCTTTCAGACCACAACGGGCGAAACCCCTGCCATCACGCTGAACGACACGGCAGGGCTGGAACCTGTCAACATCGACTTCATGAATATGCGCGCAACGCCGTCCACCAGCGGTGTTTATCGCGCCAACCTTGATGCGGACGCCACCGCCATTACGGGCGACACCCCGTCCGATAACTTGGCCACGTCCACGTTTACAGTGAAATCGTCTGTGGTGTCCTATGATGATCTTGGCCGCGAAGTGACGCTCGACGTCTATTGGACCAAGACGCAGGACTATGATGCCACCGGTCCGACGCCGGCCCAGTGGGAGGTGACGGTGTTCGACCAGTCCACCGCCGACACCGACCCCAACACCGATTTCCCTTACACAAACCCCGACCCGCTGCTGGGTGGCGCGACGCCGGCGAACCCCATTCTCGCCCAAGCCACCATCACGATCGACCAGGCAACCGGTTCCATCTCCGACATCACCTCAACGGTGCCAGGAACGGCCTATTCCGGCCCTGTGAACCCCAACGATCCCTCAATGCTGGCAATGCTTGAGATTCAACTTCCGAACGCGTCTGCCCCGCTCAACCTCGACATCACCAACGTCACCCAGTTGGGCGCAGAGTTTGAACCGCTCGAGGTGGCCATCAACGGCAACCCGCCGGCAACAGTTCAAGATGTCTCCATTTCCGATGATGGCCGCGTCTTTGCTCTTTACGAGGACGGGACGGAGGTGGAGTTTTACCGCCTCCCCCTCGCCAATGTGCCGAGCCCCGACCAGCTGACGCCGCTGCCGGGCAACGTCTATTCGGTGAACGTGTCGTCCGGCGACCTGCGGGTGGCACTTCCCAACGATGCGGGCAACGGTTCGCTGGTGGTGGGGGCTGTTGAGCAGTCCAACGTGGATCTTGCTTCAGAACTCACCGACATGATCATCGCCCAGCGTGCGTTTACGGCAAACTCAAAGAGTTTCCAGGCCGGCGACGAGCTTCTTGAAGTGCTCGTGAACCTGAAGCGCTAGGTCTGGGAGAACGCCATGTCGTTGGATGTTGCAGCCAACATTGCGCGGCAATCGCTGATTGCCACCCAAAGCCAGATCGCCCTGTCGGGCCGCAATGTGGCGGCGGCAAGCGACCCGGACCGTTCGCGCGCCTACGCCGTCACCGCCACAACGGTGGACGGCGGGGTGGCGATCACCCAAATCCGCCGCGCGGAGGATGCCGCACTCTACGCGACGATGATCAGGGCCACCGCTTCGGCGGCGGAACGCGACGCGGTCCTCATCGGGCTGCAAGAGCTGGCCGTGACGGTGGGCGACCCGCAGGACGGTGTCTCTCCGGCAGCGCGGATCGGGGACCTTCGCGCTGCCATTGCCGACTACGCCAATGCCCCGGACGATCCCTTGTTCGGCAAGGCGGCCGTCGAGCGCGCCCATGACCTTGCGGACGGCCTCAACAGGGCCGCCAACGACGTCAATCTTTTGCGCGAGCGTGCCGACCAGGCAATGGCCGAAGGTGTCGGTGAGGTGAACCGCCTCTTGGCAGAGTTCGATGCTGCCAACACCGCTGTCACCCGCGCGACCGCGCTTGGCAACGATGCGACCATGGACCTCGACCGGCGCGACGGCATTGTGTCGGAACTCTCCCAATATTTGGGCGTAACCACGCTGACGCGCGAAAACAACGACATGGCGCTCTTCACGGACGGCGGGATCACGTTGTTCGACAAGGAAGCCCGGTCGGTCACCATGCAACGCACCACCGTCTTCACGGCGGCGACCGTGGGCGGAACTGTGTTCGTGGACGGTTTGCCCATTACGGGGGACGATGCGCCGATGCCCTCCGAAGGCGGCTCCATCGTGGGGTGGGCGAGCGTCAGAGACACCCATGCGGTGACCTATCGCCTTCAGCTGGATGAGATCGCAAGGACCTTGACCGAGGTCTACGACGATGGCGTGGGCAGCCTCTTCGTCAACGCCGGCCCGCCCGACTATGCAGGCACCCTTGCCGTCAACCCATCCGTCGATCCAGCCCAAGGGGGGACGGTGGAAAACTTAAGGGACGGGACGGGCAATCCATCAGGCTTTGCCGCCTACTCTGACCGTCTGCTTCAGCTCGACGATGACCTTGGAGCCATCGCAGCCTTCGACCCCAATGCCGAACTTGGCGCCAACACCACCGTGCAGTCGTTCGCGTCAGGATCGGTGGGGTGGCTTGAGGGCCTGCGGTCCACCGTGACCGGCCAGGCGACCACGGAGCGGGCCATCCTTGCCCGTGCCTCCGACGCCTTGTCCCGCGCCACCGGCGTCAATATGGACGACGAATTCGCCCAGCAGCTTGAGATTGAACGCAATTTCGCCGCGTCCTCTCGCCTGCTCGGCATCATCGATGACATGTACGAGTCCCTCCTGAGGATTGCCTGATGCAGACCAGCTACATCTCAACGGCTGCCCTGAGAGGGGCCCCGCGTGCGGAGATCCTGCGCATCCAGAACGAGCTGACCGACCGCTCCATCGAGGTCGCCACATCGCGCCATGCCGACGTAGGCGTGTCGCTCGGGACGGGCACGGGGCGCACGGTCGAAACGCGCATGGACTTTGCTTTGATCGAAACCTTGCGCGTCTCCAACGCCAGCGCCACCGCGCGCCTGTCGCAAACCCAGTCCGCGCTCACCGACATCGAAGAGGTGTCAAGCGAGATGCTTGCCTCCTTGGTGGCTCTTCCGCCGGGCTCGGCTTCAGCGCGCACGTTGGAGATCCAGGCGATCTCGTCCCTCGACAGGGTGGCCGATCGTCTGAACGCCTCCGATGGCGGGTCTTACCTCTTCGGCGGCATCAACTCTGATCAGCCGCCCTTCAACCGCTTCGATACCGGTCCACAGGCCGCTGTGGAGAGCGCCTTCCTGGCCCGCTTCGGCGTCGCCGTGAACGACCCTGGCGCGGCCGCCATCACCGCTGTGGATATGGCCGACTTCCTGGCCAACGCGTTCGCAGACCTTTTCAACGACCCCGCCTGGGGCGCCACCTGGTCGTCCGCGTCCTACACCAACCTGGTGAGCCGCATCGACCCGTCGGAAAGGATCGAGACCTCCACCAATGCCAACGAAGAGGCGATCCGAAAGACTGTCATGGGCCTCACCATGATTGCAGGTCTTGGGATCGGCGGCCTCAACGAAGCCACGCGCAAAGTCGTGACCGATCAGGCCATCCTCACCGTCGGCGGGTCCATTACAGACGTTGTGGCGCTGAAGGCGGCCCTCGGCTTTGCGGAAAACGCCGTGCAGTCGGCCGACAGGCGCATGGCCCTTGCCAGCGACATCTTGGAAGAGCGGATCGTCACCACCGAGCGGGCCGACCCCGTGGAGGCGAAGGTGCGCATCGACCTTCTGACAACCCAACTGGAGATGAGCTTTGCCCTGACCAACCAGCTCTCAAGGCTCAGCATTCTCAATTACGTGTAAGGAGTACGTCTTGCAGGCTGAAACGTATGTCGCAGTGTCCGAGCAGGCGAGCGCGCTGTCCCGGGAACGGGAGCGCGAGGCGTTCGACCAGGGCATTGCACTCCTTGAGGCCGCACAGGACGCCCCTGCGGGCGCCGACGTGCGCTACGAGGCGACGCGATACATGCAGACGCTGTGGGGTTTTCTGATCCGTGACCTCACCGATCCCAGAAATGACCTGTCACCGGAGTTGAAGGCCAACCTCGTCTCCATCGGCCTTTGGATCATGAAGGAGACCGACGCCATTGTCGCAGGACAGCGCGAGAATTGGGCAGGTCTCATCGAGATTAACCGCACCGTGCGCGAAGGTTTGAAGCAATGACGGGCCGAGCCCAGAGACGACAAAAGCGCGACACACCCTCCGCTGACAAGCGAGATGCCGGTCCGCGCCCGATGCACATTTCCCTGCGTGCAGGAGAGCGCATTTTCCTCAACGGTGCCGTCCTTCGGGTCGATCGCAAGGTGACGCTGGAGTTGATGAACGACGCCACGTTCCTTCTGGAAAACCATGTGATGCAGGTGGAAGAGACCACCACACCGCTGCGCCGCCTCTACTTCGCGGCCCAGGCGATGCTGATGGACCCTGCCAATGCGGCCGGCAGCCGTGCATTGTTTGATTCCCTTGCGGGCGACATTCAAATGGCCATCCCCTCAGGCCGACTCGGCGGTGGGGTGGAGGATGCAGTGCAGCATGTGGGTGCAGGACGACCCTTCCATGCCCTCAGGTGCCTGCGCAACCTCTTCGACGAGGAGGCGCAACTTCTTGCAGGATCCCGCGGACGCAATGCGTGTGAAACCGAGCCCAACGCATCGACGCGCAACACGGCTGACGCGGCAATGCCCCGCGCCGGGTCTGTGCATTCGCCGCACCCGTCCACCCATCTTGCCGCGCTCGGCGTGAGCGAACGGCCGTCAGCGGCCAACACCAACGGGGCGCCGGGCCATGGAAACGGGGCACCGGTCAACGCTAAGGGCGCAGCCGGTGATGGCGCAACCGGTGACGCCTTGGCTGAGGCCACCCCTCCACAAACGACCCTCAACGGTGGGCGCGCGCCGCTGGAGCGTTCGCCTGCCGATGGCGGGCAGCCCCACTGACGGCTTCTGACACACCAACGGAGAGACTGCCATGAGCGATGTCACGGCTGTGGGCGGACCTGCCCAGCCAACGCTCCCAGTGGCCGAACCGGTCCGCACCGACGGCACTGGGACCACGCAAACCCTCGACTATGACGCGTACCTGCGCCTCCTCGTCACCCAGCTTCAAAACCAGGATCCTCTGGAGCCGATGGAGTCCACCGAGTACGTGGCGCAGCTTGCCACCTTCTCCAATGTGGAGCAGGGCATCATCACCAATGAGAAGTTGGACGCCCTCCTCTCCTCTCAAGCGCTAAACGGTGCTGAAGGGTTGATCGGCCGCACTGTCACCGCCTTTGACGGGACGAGCGGCGAAGTCACCTCGGTCAGCATCACTTCTGCGGGGACGGTCGCCATCCTTGCCGATGGGACACGTGTGCCCATGGGCGAGGGCGTGACCATCGCCTGACCATGAGCGAGGTTGATGCCATTGACCTGGTGCAGTCGGCCATCTTCACCGTCCTCATCGCGAGCGCGCCGGCGGTGGGTGTTGCGATGGTTGTGGGCCTGTCCATCGCCCTGTTTCAGGCGCTGACACAGGTTCAGGAGATGACGCTCACTTTCATCCCGAAGATCATTGCAATACTTGTGGTGGCTGCATTGAGTGCAACATTCATGGGCGCACATATCTTCGCGTTGACTGAAGAGATCTACGGCCGCATCGGCACAGGCTTTACCCCCGGATAGGGGCCTCGGCCCGCAACCGCCGCCGGGGCGAGCCTCGCTCAAGCTGTGCACGCCATGGTCCCTTGGGACTGTGAACCAAACGACGGATGGCCATGATGTGCCACACTGCAATCGCCATGACGGCGACTGATGCTTTGCCGCCTGCGCGCCCTTGGGCTCTCGTCCGAGGGGCGACGGTCGGGTGCAACTGTTGCGCCCCCTGCCTGACAGATGGGCTCCAGGCATGAGCACCGTCGACGCGGTCAATACCGGCGCTTCGTCCAAGAAGCGTTTTCCCGGCGGGTTGCGGGATGTGGGGTTTGCCTTCGGCGTCATTGCGATGCTGGGCGTTCTCATCCTGCCGATCCCCACATTCCTGATCGACATTGGGTTGGCCCTGTCCATCGCCCTCGCCGTCCTCATCTTGATGGTGGCGCTTTGGATCGAAAAGCCTCTGGAGTTCTCCTCCTTCCCCACAATCTTGTTGATCGCAACAATGATGCGGTTGGCCTTGTCCATTGCCACCACACGCCTCATCCTTGCCGATGGGCATACCGGGGTGGATGCGGCAGGCAACGTCATCGCCGGCTTCTCCAATTTCTTGATGAGCGGCGATTTCGTCATCGGGATTGTGGTGTTTCTTATTCTTGTGGTGGTGAACTTCTTAGTCATCACCAAGGGTGCCACACGCATTGCCGAAGTGGGCGCGCGTTTTACGCTTGACGCCATCCCCGGCAAGCAGATGGCCATAGATGCAGACCTCTCCTCCGGTTTGATCAATGAGGCCGAAGCCCAGCGCAGACGCAGGGAGCTTGAGGAGGAAAGCGCCTTCTTCGGCTCCATGGACGGTGCGTCAAAGTTTGTGCGCGGCGAGGCGATTGCCTCTCTCATCGTCATCGCGGTGAACATCTTCGGCGGGATTGTTATCGCAACCACACGCCATGAAATGCCATTGGCGAGTGCCGCCGACATCTTCACCCGCCTGTCGGTGGGCGACGGGTTGGTGAGCCAGATCCCGGCCCTTGTCATCTCCCTTGCCGCAGGGCTGTTGGTGTCAAAGGGCGGCACTCGCGGTTCTGCCGACAAAGCCGTGCTTGGCCAATTGGGTGCCTATCCGCGGGCCCTTTTCATGGCCGCAGGGTTGATGGCGGTGTTCGCCGTGGTGCCGGGTCTCCCCGCCATCCCGTTTATTCTTCTGGCGGGCATCTTGGCGTTTGTGGCCTACACCATCCCCCGCCAAAGGAAGGCTGAGGAAGCGGCCAAGAAAGCGGCCGAAAAGCTTGCCAGAGATGAAGAAGCCCGCTCGACACAAGATTCGGTGAAAGCGGAGTTGGACATTCCCGAGTTGGAGCTGACCGTCGGCAAACAGCTGGCGGCCACCGTTCTGCGCTCTCCCACCGAGCTGGCCCACAGGGTTGCCAAGATCCGCCGAAAGTTTGCGCGTGAGTACGGTTTCGTTATCCCGGAGATCAAGGTCACCGAAAGCCTCTCCGTACCTGCCAAAGGGTATGAAATTGCCGTTCACGGCACGGTGGTGGCCGGGGAGATGCTTCGTGTGGGGGATTACCTTGTGGTGCTTGGCGAAGGCCCGACCCCGCAAGTCCCCGGCGATGAGACGCGTGACCCCGCCTTTGGCATGAAGTCCTTGTGGATCACGGAGCCCTTGGTGGCGGAGGTGAAACGCGAAGGCTTTGTGCCCATCGACAACCTATCGGTGGTGTTGACGCACCTTGTCGAAATCACACGAAACCATCTGGCGCAATTGTTGTCGTACAAGGATATGCGTGCGCTCTTCAACCGCCTTGACCCTGAATACAAGAAACTGATTGAGGAGATTGTCCCGTCGCAGATCTCCAACTCCGGCGTGCAGGCGGTGTTGAAACTGTTGTTGGCGGAGCGTGTGTCCATCCGCAACCTCCACCTCATCTTGGAGGCGATTGCGGAGGTCTCTCCCCACGCGCGCCGCGCCGAGGCTGTGGCCGCCCATGTGCGCATCCGCCTTGCCGCACAAATCTGCGGAGACTTTGCCGACAACGGCGAACTGAAGGTGGTGCGCCTCGGCAACCGCTGGGATCTTGCGTTCCATCAGGCGCTGAAGCGCGATGCCAAGGGGGAGGTGGTGGAGCTCACCTTGGATCCCCGTCTTGTGGAAGAATTCGGCGAAGCAAGCTCAAAGCTGATCAAAGACTTGATGGTCGTTCACGCGCGCTTTGTCATTGTGACAGCGCCTGATGCAAGACCTTACGTGCGCATGATCATTGAGCGCATGTTCCCCTCCGTCCCAGTGCTGTCCCATGCGGAGATCTCCCGTGGGGCGACGGTCACTCCCATCGGCTCTGTCTCGTGATTGAAGGCGCGCCCGCCGAGTGGGTGCTGGGGATCGCGGTGATTTTCGCAAGGGTCGGAGGGGTGTTCTTCATTGCGCCCGGCCTGTCCAGCGCCCGCATTCCCGTGCGCATTCGTGTGTTCATGGCACTTGCGCTGTCTCTTGCCCTCTCCCCCCTCTTGATCGAAGAGGCGAAGGCCGCCGTCGAAGCCCGCGCTCCGGCCGATCTCCTTGCCGTCCTCGGTACGGAAACGATGATCGGCTTCTTGATCGGCTTTCTGGCACGCCTTTTGTTGATGGCGCTTGAGTTCATCGCCACAGGGATTGCCCAGGCCTCAGGGCTCGGTGGCATTCCCGGCACAGGGCTTGAGGGGAACGAGCCGTCGCCCGCTGTGGCGACCCTTTTCACCACAACGGCTGTGACCATCATATTCCTCGCCGACCTCCATTACGAGATCTTGCGGGGAATGGTGGGGTCTTACACGGTCATCCCGGCGGGGGGTGCGTTGGACGTGCGTCTTGCGTTGGTGTCGGTGAGCGAGCGGGCAGGCCAGGCGTTTGCCATTGCACTGCGGCTCGGCGCCCCCTTCATGATCTATTCGGTGATCGTCAACTTCGCCGTCGGCATCACCAACAAGCTGACACCGCAGTTGCCGGTGTTCTTCATTGCCTTGCCGATGATTACGGCGGGGGGACTGCTGATGATGGCCCTCACCATTCGCGAAATCATGCTCGCCTTTAAAGATGCGTTCGAACAACTGGCCTTTGCCTTATGAGCGGAACACGCCGACATCGTCTTGCCCGTCTGGCCCGCGCCCAAAGGGCTGCGGCACGCCGGGCAGAAGTCGAGGCCGTCGCCTCCCGCACGGCCCACACCGAAAGCGTCCAGGAAGGCGACGGCCTGGTGCAAGCTTTAAACTCCGACAGCCCCTGGCATGGCCTGTTCTTGGACGCGATGGCCGAAGCGCTCCTGCGCAACGGCCGGCGAACCGAAACTTTGCGCCGGGCCAGCGAGGCCGCCGACGCTGTGCTGCGGCGCGACTCCACGCGGGCAGATCGACTGGACGAACTTCTGGCCAAGGCATTGCGCAGGGAAGCCGCGGCGGAGGAGCGTCGCAGGCTGGAAGCGCTCGCCCTCAGGCCTGCGGACAGAGATGGAAGGATGGCGAATCCGCCGACGGCCTGCCCCCGCAAGCCTCTCCCCAGCAACGCCCCTTAATCTGCACCCCGTTGGTGCGACCACCAGCACAGCTAACGCGTGCGCCACTTGGACCGCGCAAGCACGGAAGGAACACCATGAGCGCTTGGGCAGGACCATTGTCGGCAACCACTGGCGTGACCGCTGCACAGCCCTCCGGCCCGCCGATGGACCTTGCGCGCCTTCATACGCTGAACCTCGGAACGCCCCCAACGTCGGCGGCCACGACGGCAACCCCTGCCACGCCCTTTGCCATAGCGCTGAGGGACGTCCCCGCACGCCCTACGCACACAGGTGCGGCCGAGGCGGTGGGGCAGAAGTTCGAGGCAACAGTGTTGATGCCTTTGATCGCGCACATGCTTCCGCCGAAAGACAATCCTGTCTGGGGCGGTCAGTCCGGCGCCATATGGCGCTCGCTTTACGCAGAGCGTCTCGCGGAGGCACTGGCGCAGTCGGGCAGCGTGGGGATCGCTCCTTTGATCGACCAGATGATCGGCGCTGCCCCCAAAACAGGAGGCCCGTCATGAAGGGCGGACTCTCTGCGGCATTGGACCGGTTGGAGGTGACGCTCGATATCGCCATTGCCAAGATGGAGGCTGGAGAGGCGGTCGATGATGCGGCGATGGCCGAAGCCAAAGGCCGCGCCCTCCTGGAGCTGTCTCGCCTCGGCCAATTGGACAAGGGTCGCCCGAAACCGGAAGGCTTGCCTGACCAGTTGACGCGGGTGAAAGTGAAGATCGCGCGCGAACAAGTACTCCTAGGGGTGCGGCTCGATGCGGCGGCTTTGGTTTCCAACCTCATTGCTGATGCGCTGGCCAGCAACGAATGGGATGGGACCTACAGCCCCCATCCGCCCCATACAAGCGCAGCCAGGAGGGCGCCCCGGTGAAGATGATCCTTGTGGGTCTTTGGGCGGTCGCCGTGACCCTTGGCGCTGCCTACGGCGTGTCGTCCTGGAAGATGGACACGCCAGAGGATGAAGACGGTCCGCGGCTTGAAGGACTGCGCTACACCGCACTTCCCACCATGTCCGTGCCTGTTGTCGATCAAGGGCGAGTGTCAGGCTACGTGGTGGTGCGTATGGTCTATACGGCCGATACGGCAGTCTTGCGCAGTCTTGCCATGGCGCCCGACGCCTTCATTACGGACGAAATCTTTCGCGAGGTTTATGGCCGCGCCGAAACGCGGTTCGGGCAGTTGCGCCGGATGGACCTTACCACGCTGGCCGAAGAGGCTCGCGCCCGCACCAACGAGCGCTTGGGAGATGAGGTCATCAAAGACCTTCTGGTGGATGGGTTGAACTACATCGACCTGTCCGACCCTTCGGCCGCACAGGCAGCGGCCCAATTCACAGGCAGCGCCATCCTCGAACAGCAAGCCCCGTCCGCACGCGTGGCGGAGGCGCGGGCAGAAGAGGCACCGCAGTAGGTCCGCACGACCGGTGCCGCCAGTGGCGCATGAAGGCGAGAGGAGAGGTCATTGACGGCACGGATTGTCAGCATTGTCGGTGTGATGGCCGCTGCGATCGTGTGCGTCATGGCGCTTGCGGTGTGGTTCTTGGTGACCTCCGATGACCAACGCCGTGTTGCGGAGAACGCGGCTGACCGCGTCGGTTTGGTCGCCGCCCTCTCCCACGCGGTGATTGCCGCCGATCATGAAGCAAACCGGCTGCAAAGGGCGACCGCCCCGCCGACCGTTAGGCGCAGGACAGAACGCTTGAAGGCTGCGATCGCATCGGTCGATCGCTTGGCGCGGACCCTGCCGTCGGACATTTCCGGCCCGCTGGGCGACCAAATGGCCGTCCTGCGTCGCGACGTTATCGCGTTCGCCAGTGACAGACGCACGATGTTGGAGGTTTATGGCGACCGCGCCCTTGTGTCGGCGCCCGCAAGCCGACGCCCAGCACTCATCAGCCCTGATGATGCTGCCGATCAGACCGACAGCCTAACCGACAGGTTGGCAACACTGTCGGAGGCGCTATCAGACAGACGGGAGCGGCAGAATACCTCCACGGGCAACCACCTTCGGGCGGCCCTTATCTGGATCGTGTGTGTGGGCCTGGTCGGCGTCGGCACCGGCATAGCTGTGTCGATCTGGGTGGCCCGCCGCCAGGTCATCGCACCCTTGCAACGCTTGGAACACTATTTGCTCGCCCTGTCGAAAGGGAACGTGGAGCCGCCCACGACGGCCATCGACAAAAAGGGGGAGGTCGGCAAGCTTTGGCTGGCGGCCATCAGGGTGCGCGACATGCTCAAGGCCGCGCAGACCGCACGCCAGCAGAGCGAAAGGGAGACGTCCTCCCGCGCGGAGGGTGAGGCGCGCAAGATCGCGACCCTCCTCGGCCATCTTGAGGGTGATGTGGCGAAGGCCATTGCTTCGCTTTGTACATCGGCCAAGGCGTTGGGTGCGGATGCCTCGAACCTTTCTAAGACCACACGTGCTGGGGATGGACGCACCAAGCGCCTCAGCGAGGCTGCGGAGGAAACCTCAAGCAGCGTTCAAGCAGTTGCTTCGGCCACCGAAGAATTGTCTGCCTCTGCACAAGATATCGGTGAGCAGGTGGCCGAGAGTCGCACCATCAATGATGACGCGTTGCACAAAGCCCAAGGCGCAGCGCAATTGATAGAGAGCCTGTCCTCATCGGCCAAAACCATTGGAGATGTGGTCGTTCTGATTGAGGACATTGCCAACCAGACGAACCTACTTGCCCTCAACGCCACCATCGAGGCGGCCCGGGCAGGTGATGCCGGCAAAGGTTTTGCCGTCGTTGCTGTGGAGGTGAAGTCCCTCGCCGAGCAAACCGCCAACGCCACGAAGGACATCTCTGAACAGATCGCCGCTGTGCAGGACAACACCGCCCGCGTTGTGGCCGCCATCAGTGACTTGCGAGAGAGCTTTGACAGGGCCAATGCCCTCTCAAGCAGCGTCGCCGCAGCCATAGAGCAGCAAGGCGCTGCCACAGGCGCCATTGCCGAAAGCGTGCAGCAGGCCGCTGTCAGCACACAGGATGTGTCGAACACCATTGTCGACGTGACGACGGCGGCGAACGACACGGGCGCGGGCGCTGAACGCATTGCCTCAAATGTCGACACACTGGTCCGTGACGCCGACACGCTGCGCGAGCGCGTGAAGACATTCATCAACAACGTCCGCCGGGACGCAGCCTAAGGGATTGGCCGATATGGAAGGAATGGACGATCTCCTCGGGGAGTTCATCACCGACACGCAAGAGACGTTGGAAAAGGTCGACGTGCGTCTTGTGGAGCTGGAGAAC
>JBCDCF010000019.1:0-14733 GCA_039182345.1 Pseudomonadota bacterium | reverse complement strand
AGCACAGGAAACACGCACGGCATAAGGTTGAGGAGCATCCCGCCAAGGAACGCAAACAGGATCGCCTGACCGAAGGAAACGCTGAAATTGCCCGACGCCGGCGCTGCCTCGCGCACATTGCTGCCAAGGACAATCTCGGGCACCCCGCTTGCCGTTGGCACAGCGGCAGCGGCGGCAACCTCTTCAGGGTCGGCAGGGCCGGTGGCCACCACCTTTATAGCGCCCTCGGAAGAGGTGATGACGCCCTCCAGCGTGCCCGTCAGCCGGCCGCCACCTGGGGTGAGGGTCAGCGCCACGCCCTCCCCGTCGGCTGCGGCGGTCTGGGGCGCGGCGTGGTCGATGGCATCGCGCTGGAAGGCAAAGAACTGCGCATCTTCCGCCGAACCCACAGGCGAGGAAATGACCAGCGCATCGCCATCGCGGTGATAGGTCACCGCGGCGTCAGTGGGTTTGGGGAGCGCCCATTCGGCCTGCATGAAGGTGAAGGCGACGGTGGAATCGGCCACCGTGTCGAGAGCTGTCGGGATGGTGAAGGAGGCCGTCCCCCCTTCAGGAATGCAGATCGCCTCGCACACCAGCCAGTCCACCCTCACATCCACGGGGTAGGGCTCGCCCACAGGCCATTCGGCAGGGATGGTGATGTCGGTAAGGAGGGTGAAGTTGTCCTTGTAGCCGTGGTTCATCAACGGCGGGTAGGGCAGGCGTTCTGGCGCAGGGAAAGACAAAGGCCCCGCCGTGCCGCCACCGGTGAGCGTCCACTCCACAATGGGCGGTTCGCCCGAATCGCCGGGGTTGACCCAGTAGGTGTGCCAGCCGGGCTCGATGGTGTGGACAAGGGCAATGTCGGTGGTGTCGCCAGGGGCCACCGTCGACGCGCGCACTTTGATGTCGGCGCGAATGTGGTCCGCCTCGATGCTGGCGGTTTGGGCCACCGCCGGGCCAGCGATCCCCGAAAAGGCAAGGGTCGCAAACAAGACGGCGGAGGCGAGGCGGTCGAACATGAAACGCTAAGGCACTGTGGTTGATCGGCACCGGACCCGGCGGCAACGCAGACGGACAGCGATCATAAGCCGCCTGCCGACCTGGTGGCCGGTTCTGGCGGTCGCCGCGCTGACCCGCTAAAGGTCCTCTCCAAACAGGTAACTGCGTCGGCCGCGAAGGGCAAAGGCCTCCTCGTCACGATGTCGCGACGAGGCGAGGGCGGCGCAAGGATCCAGAAAGGCGGACGGCGGATGGACCCCATCTCCATCGCACTGTGGTGCATTCTTGCCGCATGGCTGTTGGCCGTTGTGGCCGCCTACCCGGCAAAGCTCGACACGCAGATGGACAACCGCGACCCCCGCGCGCGGCACGCCCTACAGGACGGGTTCCGCCGCCGCGCATATTCGGCCCACCTCAACAGCCTTGAGGCTCTGACGCCCTTTGCCGCCGCGGTGATTGTGGCCCACATGCTCGGCGCCCCACAGGGCCGGCTCGACATGCTGGCCGTTGCCTTCGTGGTGGTCCGGGTGGGCTATGTGGCGGCCTACTATGGCGGCCTGTCGGTGGTGCGCTCGGCCCTTTGGGCGGTGGGAGCGGCACTCACCATCGCCATCTTCACCCTGCCGGTGTGGGGGAGCTGACAGCCGTGACCGACACGCCTGAGCGCGCCGACCTTCACGCCGCCTACAGGGAGATGATGGCGACGTTTCGCTTCTACATCGCCCTCACCGTGTTCGCGAACCTTCTCTACGCCTTGGTGTTCGGCGGCTTTCTGGTGGCGTTCTTGATGGTGACGGACCCGCTCACCTTCATGCTTCCGGTGGTCCTCGGCATGGTGTCGACGGGCTTTGCCGTTCTCTCCGTTATGGGCATTCCTGAGGCCAAAAGCCTTGCCCGCGCCATCACGGCCACAGGCGCAAGGCTCGGCCTGCCCCACGTGACGCGCGCGCACATGCTGCCGGCTCAGACGGCGCTGACGTTCATCTTCCACGCCCTGTTGGCGCTTGTGCTGTTTGCCTACGTGTTTTTCGCAGGCGTGCTGACAGGGTTTGCCTGACGGGCTCTAGGGTGCAGACCCTAGACCCGCCGCTCCACCATCAGCGCTTTGATTTCGGCAATGGCCTGGGCAGGGTTCAGACCTTTGGGGCAGGCATTGGCGCAATTCATGATGGTGTGGCAGCGATAAAGGCGGAACGGATCCTCAAGGGAATCCAAGCGGTCGCCCGTGTGCTCGTCGCGGCTGTCGACAATCCACCTGTGCGCCTGCAGAAGCGCTGCGGGACCGAGATAGCGGTCGCCATTCCACCAATAGGACGGACATGAGGTGCTGCAGCAGGCGCAAAGGATGCACTCGTAAAGCCCGTCGAGCTTCAGCCGGTCCTCATGGCTTTGGCGCCATTCCTTGCGCGGCTTGGGCGTGTCGGTCTTCAGCCACGGCTCGATCTCGCGCAGCTGGGCGTAAAAGTTGGTGAGGTCGGGCACAAGGTCGCGCACCACAGGCATGTGCGGCAAGGGATGCAGCGTGACGGGGCCTTTCACCTCGTCCATGCCGGTCGTACAGGCAAGACCGTTGAGGCCGTTGATGTTCATGGAACAGGAGCCGCAAATCCCCTCACGGCAGGAGCGGCGGAAGGTCAGCGTCGGGTCGATCTTGTTTTTGATGTAGAACAGACCGTCCAGGATCATCGGCCCACAGTCGTCGGTGTTGACGTAGTAGGTGTCCATCCTTGGATTTTGCCCGTCCTCCTCCTGCCAGCGGTAGACGCGAAACTCGCGCACGTTGGTGGCGTCGGGTTTGTCCCACGTCTTCCCGTCCGTGATGCGCGAATTCTTAGGGAGCGTCAGCTGGACCATCAATCTCACTCATGATCTGGGAAGACACCGTCGGTACGGGTCAACAGGGCATTCTCGTCGGTGGTGATAGCCAATTGATAGCCTCTTTGGAACAACTCTTGTAGGCAGTCTTTCTGCCACGCCCCGCGGTGAAGCGTCTCAATGGCGATCGCGCGCGGCCATGCGGTGGCCGGCGCCCCCTCGAAATACGGCAAAAGCGCCTGATCCTCAAAGCCCTCCACGTCGATCTTCAGCGTGGCGGGGACGACGCCCTCCTCCGCCAGCATATCCGCCAAGGGTCGCACGGCGACGGGCCTCGCTTGGCCCGACCCCTCGAACGGCACAAGGCTGGAGCGGCCGGCATTGTCGCTCTCATAAAGGGTCATGGTGCCGCTTGGCCCCACGGCTTCGCTGCGAACGGTCACGCGGTCCGACAGGCCATTCAGCGCCAGGTTCTTGCGCTGGCGGTCGCGCAGCCGCTCCAAAGGCTCAAAGGTCACCGCGCAGCTCCCCGGCACGGCTTTCAACACCGTCAGAGGGTAAAGGCCGATGTTGGCGCCAATGTCGACGAAGGTGTCGCCGGGCCGCATGTGGCTGGCAAGAAATGCGCGCTCGGCGGCCTCCTCCAGCCGGTTCTTGTACCAGATGTCGAAGTCGACCTTGTTGTCGCGCGGGACAAGGCTGAGCCTCACCCCCTCCACCGTCATACTGACAGGGTCTTTGGGGGCGTGCCGCTTCATGGCCCTGCGCAAGGGTTCGCGCAGGACGGGCGCGCGGCGCAGCCAGCGGGGCGGCGCCTTCATGGCACCCGGCGCCCCGCCAGGAGGGGACCCGCCCCCTTACGCACGGCGGGCACGGGGATGGGCATCGCGGTAGTGGGCCACGAGGCGGGCTTGGTCCACCGCGGTGTAGATCTGCGTGGTGGATAGGCTCGCATGGCCCAGCATCTCCTGGATGGAGCGAAGATCCCCGCCGGCGGCCAGAACGTGGCTTGCAAAGGCGTGGCGCAAGGCGTGGGGCGTTGCCGTTTCGCTGAGGCCCAAGGCGCCGCGCCAGGCCGCAACCGTGCGCTGGACCATGCGCGGCGAAAGGCGGCCGCCTTTCTCGCCGCGAAACAGAGGGCCGCTGTCGAGGCCAAAGGGAATGGCGGCGCGATAGTCCTCAATGGCCGCCGCCACCTCCGGCAGGATCGGCACCAGACGCTCCCGTCCGCCTTTGCCGCGCACGGCAAGGGCGGTGAGGGGCGGGGTCACATCGGCCACATCAAGGCCGACGGCTTCCCCCACACGAAGCCCTGCCCCGTAGAGAAGGGCAAGGACGGCACGGTCGCGCCGCTCCACCCAACTGCCCGCGGGCGCCAGCATGGCTGTGGCCGCCGCCTCTGCCACTGGGCGCGGCAAGGCCCGCGGTTTTGATGGCGCGCCCACGGCACGGGCCGCTGCGGCATTGACGCCATGGTGCCTTTCAAAGTGGCTCAGCATGGCGCGCACCCCTGCAAGAACGCGGGCGAGCGTGCGCGGACCGACCCCTGAGCGGCGCCTCTCGGCGAGGAATGCGCGGATGTCGCCAGGGCGCAAGGCCCCGAGGTCGGCAAGGGACGGCGGCGCTCCGAGATGCAGTGTGAGGAAGACAAGAAACTGACGGCTGTCACGCTCATAGGCTTCCGCGGTCGCCTTGGAGCGGCCGCGTTCGGCCGTCAGCCCTGTCAGCCAATCGGCCCGCGCTGCGGCCACATCCTTTGAAAGGGAACGGGCGAAAGGGTCATCCATCCGGCCCATAAGCCATGGCGCGCTTCAACAATTTGCAACGCCCATCGGTCCATTTGCATCGATCCCGGCAACCTTCGGCGCTCCCGCCTTCTGGTAGAGCACGACCCGCTCGGTCTGACTGAGATCGAGCGGCAAGCGCGCTAGAGGATCGACTGGCCCGTCTTCTCCCAATCGGCAAGGAACTGTGCGAGCCCCTTGTCGGTGAGGGGATGGGCCACGAGTTTCTTCAACACGTCGGGGGGAAGGGTCGCAACGTCGGCGCCTACAATGGCCGCGTCCTGAAGGTGGTTCTGGGTGCGGATGGAGGCGGCAAGGATCTCGGTCTCAAGGTCCTCATAATTGTCGTAGATGGCGCGAATGTCGCGGATCAGCTCCATGCCGTCGATGCCGATATCATCGAGACGGCCTATGAAGGGGGAGATGAACGTTGCCCCCGCTTTTGCCGCCAGCAGCGCTTGCGCTGCGGAAAAGCAAAGCGTCACGTTGACCATGTGCCCGTCGGACGTGAGCTCTCGGCAGGCGCGCAATCCATCCCAGGTGAGGGGGAGTTTGACGGCAATGTTGGGTGCGATCTGGGCAAGCTTGCGCCCCTCGGCCACCATCTGCGCGTGCTCGGTGGCGGTCACTTCGGCGCTAACGGGACCGTCGACCACTTGAGCGATCTCGGCAATGACCTCGGCCATGGGCCGGCCCGCCTTCATGATCAGCGATGGGTTGGTGGTAACACCGTCCACAAGACCGGTCTCGGCCAGCGATTTGATCTCGGCCACGTCGGCCGTATCGACGAAGAATTGCATCCGCGCCCTCTCCCAGCGATTGTTGCGGCTTCTACTACAGGATTGTGCGCCTCGTGACACCCGAGCCCACACGCGTTTCGGTGCTTCTTCCGCACCGCCTCGGTGTGTTGACCTACGCCGCAGATCCCGCGCTTCAACCCGGCGCCATCGTCGAGGTGCCTTTGGCGGGGCGGACGGTGGTGGGTGTGGTCTGGGACGATGCGCCCGACACCAGCATCGACGCTGGGCGGCTGAAGGCGGTGCTTGGCCGTGTGGGCCACAGGACGGTGGCCGCTGACTTGCGCCGCTTCGTGGACTTTTTCGCCCGCTACACCATGACGCCGCGGGGCGCTGTGATCCGCATGGTGCTGCGCTCGCCCGACACGCCTGTGGACAGGCCGCCCCCCCAACGCCTCGCCCTCACAGGCACAGAGCCGCCGCGCTGGACTGAGCCACGTCTGAGGGTGCGGGCGGCGTTGGAGGCCGGCCCCCTCACCCGCGCGGAGCTTGCCAAAGACGCTGCGGTCAGCCCCCAGGTGGTGGCCGCACTCGTAAAAGCCGGAACCCTTGTGGAAGTGGCCGGCGAAACGCCGCCGCCCGAGCCGCCACGCACCACCGGAAAGGTCCCATCGCTGTCGTGCGAACAGGGGGCGGCGGCCCAAACCCTCTCTTCCCTCGTGAGCGCTGGCGCTTTCGCTCCCATCCTCCTTGAAGGCGTGACGGGGTCCGGCAAGACCGAAGTCTATTTCGAGGCGGCCGCCGCAGCCTTCCAAGCCGGGCGCCAGGCGTTGATCCTGATGCCTGAGATTGCGCTCACCCCCATGGTGGTCGCCCGCATGACCGCGCGGTTCGGCATCGCGCCTGGGGCCTGGCATTCCAAACGACCGCCGGCGGAACGGGCGCGGCTGTGGCGCGGCGTTGAAGATGGCAGCGTGCCTGTGGTGGTGGGCGCGCGCTCTGCGCTGTTTTTGCCGTTCCAGTCCCTCGGCGTGGTGGTGGTGGACGAGGAGCACGACCCCAGCTTCAAGCAGGAAGACGGCGTCATCTATAATGCGCGCGACATGGCGGTGGTGCGGGCGCAAATGGCGGGTGCGCCTGTCATCTTATCGTCCGCCACACCCTCCGTGGAGACGACGGTCAACGCCGAGCGAGGCCGCTATCGCCGCGTCTTACTTCCTGCAAGATATGGCGGGTTGCCGGCACCCCAGATCGGTGTGGTGGATTTGCGGCGCGACACGCTCGCCACAGGGCAATGGCTCTCTAACCCCGTGCGGGAGGCGGTCCACAGTGCTCTCGCAGCGGGGGAGCAGGCGCTCCTATTCCTCAACAGGCGCGGCTACGCGCCACTGACGGTGTGCCGGCGATGCGGACACCGGTTCCACTGCAGCCACTGTGCCGCTTCGCTGGTGGATCACAGGCTGAAGCGAAAGCTCATCTGTCACCATTGCGGGCATCAGGAAAACCGGCCGGAGGTTTGCCCGTCCTGCCAAGCCACAGGCACGCTCGTCCCGTGTGGGCCCGGGGTGGAGCGGGTGGAGGAGGAAGCAAGGGGGCTATGGCCCAAGGCCCGTTGCGCCGTCCTCTCCTCCGACCATGCGGGCGGGCCGGACGCGTTGGTGGAAACCCTCGACCAGGTGGCGAAGGGCGAGGTGGACATCATCATCGGCACCCAACTTGTGGCGAAGGGCTACACCTTCCCAAAGCTTCAGTTCGTTGCCGTTGTGGATGCTGACCTTGGGTTGGAGAACGGCGACCTGCGTGCCGCCGAGCGCACTTTCCAACTCCTGACCCAGGTGACGGGCCGGGCAGGCCGGGTGCACGAAGGGGGTCGCGCGCTCTTGCAGACCCATGCGCCTGACCACCCTGTCATCCGCGCCATGATGGCAGGGGACGGGCCGGGCTTTTACCGTGAAGAGGCAAGGATGCGGCGCGAGGCGGGCCTGCCGCCGTTCACCCGCCTTGCCGCCATCATCATCTCTGCCACCGACCGTGCCGAGGCTCACACTCATGCGGCCAACCTTGCAAGGACGGCGCCGCGTGAGGGTGTTGAAGTGCTGGGCCCCGCCGAAGCGCCGCTTGCGGTCTTGCGCGGCCGCTACCGTTTTCGCCTCCTGGTCCGTGCGCCCCGCAACCTCGACATTCAGGCTGTTCTGGCCGCCTGGCTCGAAGGCGTTGACGTCGCTGGCTCGGTCCGCCGCACGGTCGACATCGACCCCCAGTCCTTTCTTTGACGGCCCGTACACCGCGGCTTCGTCAGCCCGTGCCGGCCTGGAGTGGCGGTGGCTCGTCATAAAGGGCCGATGAGGGCGGCCACGGATGGGTGGCAGCACCGTCGGCGCCGCTTGTTGCCGCGCCGGTCAACGCGCGGGCAGCATGGGGCGCGCGCGGCAAGGCTTTGGTGCGGCCTGCGAGCCGCGGGCGTTTGGCAAGGCCGTGGGTGGTCTTGCGCCAGTGGTGGGGGTGGCGGATCAGGTCGTGCAGGGCAATGACGACGGCCATGCCCATCAAGATCCAGTAGAACGGAAACCACACCACAGCGAAGACGCCCACCCCGCTGGTGCGATGCCTCGCCGCACTGACAGCGCCCAGCGCAAGGCTTGCCCCATAGCCGAAAGCAAAGACCCCGATTTGAACCATGGATAGCCAGCCGGCTGGGCCTGACAGGACACTGCCGACGCCCGCCATCGCAAGGCCGATCTGCGTTGCAAAGGCAAGGTGCGCGACCGCCGCAAGGAGCCCGCCGACGATGTAAAGGTTGAAGACACAGGCATCGACCACGCCGAGCTCGCGCACCAACGTGATCGGGTTGCGGTGATGCACGAGCCAGGTCTGCAGCCACCCCTTGAACCAGCGCGAGCGCTGCTTCAGCCATGCAGACATGGTGAGCGGCGCTTCCTCGAACGTGTCGGAATCGATCATCGCGATCCTGTAGCCGGACCGGCCGAGCCGCACGCCAAGGTCGGCATCTTCGGTGACGTTGTAAGGGTCCCATCCCCCCACCTCCTTCAGCGCGTCGACGCGAAAGTGGTTGGACGTTCCACCAAGCAGGATCAGCCGCTTGCGCGCAGCGACCATCGGCAGGATGTGATCGAACAGGCACGCATACTCGATGGCGAACATGCGCGTCAGCCAGTTGTCGCGCACATGGTCGATGGTCAGACGCGCCTGGAGGGCGGCAAGCTCAGGCGGGGCGGCGGCAAAGGTCTCCGCAGCAATGCGAAGCTGCATGGGGTCCGGCCGATCCTCAGCATCATAGATGGTGACGATCTCTCCCCGGGCCTGGCGCAAGCCCACATTGAGCGCCCGCGGTTTGGTGCGGGGGGAGCCTTCGGGCACCACGCTCATCCGGCAGTTAAGGTAGCGGGCGGCGTGGGCGACCGCCCGTTGGGTGGTGAGGTCATCGGCCTCAACGAGAAACTGGATGTCCAGCTTTTCGCGTGGGTAGTCCAGCCGTCGCAATGCCCGCACAAGCTGGATGAGGCCTTCATCCTCCCGATAGAGCGGCACGAGGATGGTGTAGTCGGGCAGTTGCGAGGAGCGCAGGCGCTGCCGCGGCGGGTGGATGTGCTTGCGATGGGCAATGGCGAGCGCCCGCGTGGCGGCATAGGCGAAAAGGGCAAAGTTGACCGAGACGAGACCGACCATGGCAAGGGCTGACGGCGCGGCAATGGCTGCGGCCAAGACCGCTGTCACGGCAGCGGCAAACGCTGCCACCTGCCCTTTGGTGAACACCTTGTCGGCCACCTCCTGGGGTGGCACGTCATGGAGCGGGTCGAGCCTGCCGCGAAAGACCGTCGCACCCGATGCGGAGGGGAGGCGCGACAGCGCTTCGGGCGGAACAATCATCACGTGGTCGGCCACCTCAGGCTGCCGGCAGACGAGGGCGGCAAGGCGGGGGAGCCAGCTTGGGGCAGGGGTCATGATGAGAAGGCGGGCCCCTTCCTCGACCACGTGGAGGAGGGCGCCATCGTCCTTGTAGACCACCTTGGCGTCTCGCCCGCGGGCAAGCCGCTCCACGGCGGCACCGGTGTCGAAACGGCAGCCGAGCCAGGCGGCAATGGCGCGATAGTAGCGCTCATCATCGAAGGGTCGGCGGTGGATCGTGCCCTTGGCGGCCTTCAAGATCTCCCGTGCAGAACCGCCGGCAGCAATGGCAAAGATCGCATCCAGACACGCTTCAGGGGTCGCCTTTTCCAAGGCCTCCGACAAAGGGCGGGGGGTGAAACCGGGGCGGCGGCGCGGCATGCCGGTCTTGTTGGCCAGGCCGAAGATGATACAGGCCTCTCGCGGCGACGGCATCTTCGCCTGCGCACCAAGGGCCTCCGCCGGGGCAGGCTCGTCCTCGTTGGGCGCAGCGCCAAAACCGCGCGGGCGGGCGCCGAAACCATCGGCTGTGGCGAAACCATCGCCTGTGCCGAAAAGATGCGCCGTGCTGAAGCAACCGTCGGCAGTGTCCTCGTCGGGCGTGTTGTCCTCGGCGCCAAGTCCCCTTCGCGCCGACGCACCCTCTTGGCCGGGCGACCGCGACGCGGTTGCGGACGACGGGGGCGGGCCTTGAAACAGCATCGACCACCTCAACTCTATTTTAGATAGAGTATGTGGCAGTATATGCCCGCTTCAATACCCTTTGGTTGTATTTTTTGGATGATTCACCCAACCACCGCTTGCCGGTGGCGGTATAGACGTGCGTGTGAGGGGGCTAGCGTTCGTCCGAGGAGCGGACAAAGCCGAGGCGCAACACATTGGTGACGCCTGGGGTTTGTAAAGGCATACCGGCAATGGCGAGGAGCCGGTCGCCTGTCTTGGCAATGTCCACGTCGACCGCAATCATGCCGGCCATGTCGATCAGGTCGTCGATATCGCGCGCTTCAGGGCACAGCACCGCATCAAGCCCCCACACAATGCCGAGCCTGCGCGCCGTTTCCATCTCCGGGCACAAGGTGAGGATGGCGCACAATGGCCGCTCCCGCGACACGCGCGCAGCCGTCCCGCCGGACTTGGTGTAGCAAACCACCGCCTTGATGTTCAGCGTCTCGGCAATTTGGGTGGCGGCGGCGGCGAGCGCATCGGCCCCCGTCGGCTCAGGCGCCACCCTTTGGGCAAGCAGGATCGAGCGGTAGTTGGGGTCCTTCTCCACCGACTGGGCGACCCTGTCCATGGTGCGCACCGCCTCGATGGGAAACTCGCCGGCCGCCGATTCCGCCGACAGCATCACCGCGTCCGCCCCTTCGAACACGGCCGTTGCCACATCCGACACTTCCGCGCGGGTCGGCACAGGCGCGTTGATCATGCTTTCCAGCATTTGGGTCGCAACGACCACAGGCTTGCCGGCCCGCCTTGCCGACCGCACGATCCGCTTTTGCAGACCGGGCACCATGTCGAGGGGCATCTCCACGCCAAGGTCGCCACGGGCAACCATCACCGCGTCGGACAGCTCCATGATTTCTTCCAGCCGCTCGATGGCCTGGGGCTTTTCGATTTTGGCAAGGACGCTGGCACGACCACGCGCCACCTTGCGCACCTCGGCAAGATCCTCGGGCCGCTGAATGAACGACAGCGCGATCCAGTCGACCCGGGCATCAAGGGCCGCCTCAAGGTCGCTGCGGTCCTTGGGGGTGAGGGCGCCGAGGGGAAGGAGCGTGTCGGGGCAACTTACCCCTTTGCGGTCGGACAGTTTGCCGCCTTGGACGACCTCGGTCACCACCGTCTCCGGCGAGGCTTCCAACACTTTGAGGGTAATCTTGCCATCGTCCAGGAGGAGGCGATGGTCCTTGCGCAAGGCGCTGAGGATCACCGGGTGGGGGAGGTGCACGCGGGTCTCGTCGCCATCGGCCTTCTCCCTATCGAGGGTGAAGGTGGCGCCGTTCTGGAGCGTGACCGACCCGTCGGCAAAACTGCCGATGCGCAGCTTCGGCCCCTGCAGGTCGGCAAGGATGGTGATGGGGGTGCCCACCTCACGCTCCACGTCGCGGATGCGGGCACACAAGGTGCGCATCAGGTCGTGGCTGGCGTGACTCATGTTGATACGGAACACGTCCGCACCGGCGCGGTGGAGCGCCTCGATCTCTTCAAAGTGGGAAGATGCAGGTCCTAGTGTTGCGACGATCCGGACCCTGCGGGACCGCCTCATTGACCGCCGATACCGCCTTTCGGACGCTCGGTGAGCTGTACGGTCCAAGACAGTTTGTCGCCAGTGTCGACCTCCACGAAGCCCCGTCGCTCATAGCCGCGGGCGACGCAATCGCCGGTGCCTTCGATGGTGAATTCCTTGTCGTGGGTGCACATCATCGCAGTGCCATTCCACGCGCCGCCCTCTTCGTAATCAAGGGCGTAGAGGTAGTAATAGCGAGATGGGAGAGGGCCGTCGACCACCACTTGGCAGCTTTCAGCCTCGAGATTCCACCGGCCTTCGCTGACCCAATTCTCATGGCTCTTATAGCCAATAGCGATGCCGATTTGCACCGGGGTCTTGTTGCAGAGCCTAAGCTCTGCGTGGGCTTCGGACGATGTGGCGAGAGATCCAAAACTCGCAACAATCGCGCCAAAGAGCGTTGGCACTACTAAGCCGATCGAGCGGAACATGTGCAGCGAGCCGTCCTTGTTTTCGTTCATCGTCAACGTGTTCGCGGCGCAAACCTATGCGCTGTCATGCGAGGTTACACACCCCTTGTCAATCGCGACCACCTAGAGCGGCCGCACGAACAGTCCACCAACAAAATCCCGGCGAGAGCGATCGAATCACTTTCGCAATCTAATGTTACTAACGCCCCATCTCACTCGATGCGACATTGGTAAAACATCCACAGAATTTTTGCTAAAAACCCTTGCAAAAAAATTTCCAAACAACTTACGGCGCCTGGTCAGTTCTTTAGGCCTACCGCGGCTGCGCCACAAAGTTGTCAAAGACTCTTCTGCGTTGCGCTTGGCTTTTCTGCGTTGTGTCGCACAAACGCAAAAGTCGAACATGTCGACACGGCAATTTTCGGGGATGGCGGAGCGGCACAATCGCTCCACATCGTTAACCAATGTTCTATTTTTGCAACGAGGATCTTCCCGACATGGACGCCAAGACACGGGATGCACTGGACGCCGCCACGTTCAGGAAGCTGCTGAGCCACCTTGAGGCACGCAACGATGTCCAAAACATCGAACTCATGAATCTCGCAGGGTTCTGCCGCAACTGTTTGTCGCGGTGGTATGAGGAGGCCGCCACCGAGGCCGGGGTTGAGATGGACCGATCGGCGGCGCGTGAGCGGGTCTATGGCATGCCCTACGAGGAATGGAAAGCCAAGCACCAGCGCGAGGCGACTCCAGAAGAGCGCGCAGCGTTCGAAAGCCAGGCGAACCGCCACGCATAGGTGGGTTGCATCGACCGCCCGGCCGCTCTTTGATGAGCGGCCGCGGCACGCGGGGGCGGCTTCATCGCCGGGTCAGCCAGCAGGTGTGTCGGCCGGCTGGTCGACCCACACACCCGACCGGGCCAGGCGGCCCGTGTCGCCTCAGCGCTTCTTTGCCGCGATCTCTTCCATCACCTGAACATAGGCAAGGGTGGCAAACAGGACGGTACCGCCCAACACGTTCCCCGCGAATGCCGGGGCGATGTAGCCGACGAACACGAAGCGAAGGTCGGCCTGTCCGTTGAGGAGCAGGAGGAAGGCTTCGCCCGACCCGGCGATCACATGGGCGAAGTCTCCCAGGGCGATGGCGTAGGTGATGAAGAAGATCAACAGCAGCTCGTTCCCCCGGGCGGACGGCATGCACCACACGAGGGCGGCAATCAAGAAGCCGGCGGGGATGGCCAGAAGCATCGTGTCCAAAGGCCCGTGGTTTTGCACCTTGGCCGACACGTATAGGATCGCCTCCAACTGCTCGGCTGTGACGATGCCGCCTTTGGTCAGCATCAAGGCGGCAATGAAGGTGCCCACGAGGTTGGCGGCAAACACCACCACCCAAAGCCGGCCCGTGCGCGCGAAGGCGATGGCGGATGGGTGGGCGAGAAGCGGCAGGACGGGGGTCACCGTGTCTTCGGTGAAGAGCTGCATGCGCCCCAAGATCACGATGATAAAGCCGAGCGTGTAGCCAATATCCGACACCGCCGATCTGCCGGCGAACTCAGGCAGCACCATGTGCAGGAGCCCTTCCGCCACCACCGACACCATGATGACGAGGCCTGCCGACACACCCGACCCCGCAAGGGAGATCAGCGGCCGGCGCATCTCTTCATTGCCCCTGGCGGAGATGGCGGCATAGACCACGGGCGCGCGGGGACCGGCACGCTCAAGCGCATCGCGCTCTTCCGTGTACGACAGGTTCATGTTGGACGGGTCGGAGCCGTCTTCTTTGTTGTCTTCGGTCATAGCCTTTCCGTCATCATCGCCGGGGACGGCGCACTGTGCCGACCGTCAGGTGCCGTCTTTGTGTCCGCCCGGCAGCGCGCCTTGGCACGCCCGAAGGCGGTCGCCCATTGGGTGAACAACCGACAGGATCGTTTTCCTTGAACGTGTGAACGTGGCTGATACCGCGATCGTTCCCCTTGGCGCAGCGCACCGGCCGATCAACGGGCGGTCAATGAAAGTTTCGGCCCTTGGGAAGGGCGCGCTTGGTGCGCACAGCTTCGCCCCCCTGGCCCAGCGTTCCAAGGGCGGCGGCTGCGGAACGTCCACTCCCCCAGGCCGATGACGGCAAAGGCGGCGCGCGGGAGTGGGCCATGCGGTCCACGGCCGGAATGGCAGGATCGATCTTGGCGGCGGCGGCAGCGTGCGCCTCCAGCGAGGCCAGCACATGGCGGTTGTCAGAGACGTACTGGGCAAGGTCGCCCGACAGTTCAGGCGCCTCTTCGATCAACCGCGACAGGCGCGAGCGTGCCTTGGGATTGAAGCGCAGGTCGTTGGTGGGCCGCTTCACCTCATCGGCACGGTCCAACGCATCCCACCCGTCCAGCTCCTCGGTCAGGTGGGTGAGGAGGTGGGTGCGGTCCTCCACCAGGTCGGCCACAAGGTGCACCACACCGTCTTCGGCCTGAACCCTGCCCTTTGCCATGACGAACCGCGCCCCCAAAATCTCCTGGCGATGACGCTCGAACACTTTCGGCCAGACGATGACATTGGCAATGCCGCTCTCATCCTCCAGTGTCATGAAGATCACGCCCTTGGCCGACCCGGGCCTTTGCCTGACAAGAACGAGGCCGCACACCGACACAGCACCCTTGCCTGCCCACCTCTCAATGTCCTCGGCCGGCCGTCCCCCCGCGCGCGCGAGGCGGTGGCGGACGAATTGGGCAGGGTGGGCGCGCAGCGACAGGGAGAGGAACCGGTAGTCGTTGATGACCTCTTCGCCCGGGGGCATTGGCGGCAAGACAGCGGCCGCCTCCTTTT
>JBCDCF010000018.1:0-14967 GCA_039182345.1 Pseudomonadota bacterium | reverse complement strand
CGAGCGGCCAGCCGGTGCAGCGCCGCTCGTCATTGTGGTGGCCTCCATCGCTCTGACGGGGCTGCTCGGCCACCACAGTCCCGGCGCCCTGCAAACGCGCGAAGTCGCCCCTGAGCGCATGCTGATGTACCTTGCCTATGACGCGAACGGTCTGTTCGGCCTCACCTTGAACGTTGCCGCCACCGTCGTCATTGCCTTCGTTTTGTTTGGCCAGTTGCTGTTGAAGTCTGGCGGCGCCGATTTCTTCAACGACGTCGCCATTGCCTTGATGGGGCGTCGGCGTGGGGGCTCTGCCAAGATCGCGGTGGTTGCCTCGGGCCTTTTCGGGTCGATCTCCGGCGTCGTCGTCTCGAACATCGTGGCGACCGGAGTGGTGACCATCCGCATGATGGTGAGGGCCGGCTACCGCAGACACCAGGCGGCAGCCATCGAAGCGGTGGCCTCCACAGGCGGGCAAATTGTGCCGCCGGTCATGGGCGCCGTCGCATTCTTGATGGCCGATATCCTGCAGCGCCCCTACACGGAGATTGTGGTCGCCGCAATCATCCCGGCCTTGCTTTACTATGTGGCCGTGTTCGCTCAAGTCGATCTGCAAGCGGGCCGTGATGACATTGCCCTTGTGGATGAAACCGAGATCCCCGAAACGTCGGCCGTCATTGCCCATGGCTGGGTCTTCGTCGTGCCGTTCGCGGCCATTGTGTTGGCCTTGTTCACACTCGGCCAGCGCCCTGAAACGGCAGCCCTTTATGGCGGGGCTGCCGCCCTCGCGATCGGTCTGATCAAAGGGTATCGCAAGCGCATGGGATTGCGCCAGATCTGGCATGCCTTGTGCGAAACCGGATCATCGGTGGTGGACATCGTGATGATTGCGGCGGCTGCGGGGTTCATCATCGGTATTCTCAACATCACAGGTCTTGGCTTCGGGCTTACCTTCGTCCTTGTCTCGTTGGGCGGAGAAAGCTTGATGGCGTTGCTTTTGATCGGCGCCATGGTGTGCCTTGTTCTGGGTATGGGGATGCCGACGGTAGGCGTTTACTTGTTGCTCGCCGTTCTGATCGCCCCTTCGCTGGTGCAAAGCGGCGTCGACCCCATCGCCGCGCACCTTTTCATCTTTTATCTCGGGATGATGTCCATGGTAACGCCGCCGGTGGGGATCGGTGCGTTCTTTGCCGCAGCCATTGCCGAGGCAAGGCCCATGAAGACTGCCGTGGTCGCCATGCGCTACGGCTGGACGGCGTACGTCATCCCGTTTCTGTTCGTGCTGTCGCCCACTTTGATCTTGAAGGGTGAGCCTTTGATCATTGTGGTTGATGTGGTGACTGCCAGCCTCGGTGTTTATCTTGTCTCGGCGGCGGCGGTCGGCTGGCTGAACGCCGCCCTGTCCCCATTGATGCGCGTCTTGTTGATCCTGGCAGGCGCAATGGTGTTGGCGCCCTTGAGCTTGCCGCTCGGCCCTTGGCTGAATGGGGTGGGCGCGTCGTGTGTCGCCGTGATGTTTTTGGCCAAGCGGCTCGGCCCAAACCTCCTCAACCCAAAGGGGCGCCAGTGGACGCCTTATCCGCCACCCATCGAACGGGGGCGCGATACCTAGCGCGCTTGCCGCTCAGGTTGGATCAAGCTGAGCGAAGAGCAATCGCGCCAGATATTGGGTGCGAGCACGCTATCATCCGTTCAGTGTAATTCACACTGCGCGGGTCGTGCTTTGGCGTGGCCGACCGGCTCGTAGAGGAGCGCCCTCCTCATCCCGTCCGCCACCATCGGTCCATGGGCGATGGTGCGACGTTGACGTCATCGCCGTCCGGCCGGCCGAACCGGTCCCACCAGGCGATCCTCACGGTGTCGGTCCGCCACAAGGGCACCATCAGATGAAGGTTGCGGAAGGCGCGGTCGAAGGCTCTTCCCGCCACGGCCAGCGCCTCGCGCGAGCGCGCGGCCTCCAGGGCCTCAATGGCCCTGTTGAGCGGGCCATCATCGATCCCCGAAAGGGCGTAGGAGCCGGGATTGTCTGCCAGCGCGCCGTGCCACAATAGGCGCTCGGCCGTCCCAGGCAACTGCGCAGGCGCCCAGGACAAGGTGGCGAGATCGAAGTCGCGGTCGAGCATGCGTCGGCCCAGCAGCGCATTGTCGCCACGCACGAGGGTGAGCTGGATGCCGAGCCGCCGCAGCGCGGTCGTGTACCAGGAAAGGGCGGGCTCGGCCTCAAGCCTTGTGACCAAAACCTCGAAGGTCAGCGGTCGGCCTGAAGCATCGCGCCGGGTGCCGTCCACCAAGGGGAGGGCGGCTTCATCCAAGAGTGTCGAAGCCATGCGCAACGCCTCACGGGTGCCGCGCTTAGGGGCGCCCTCAAACGGGTCGGCCGGACCGTTGGCGGCAGCCTCGCCAAGGAGTGCGCGTTCCTCCTGCGATGCCTCGCCCGATGCTGCGAGCGGTGTCCCGGCGAACACGCTGGCAAAAGGCTTCACGCCGCCGGCCAGAAGGTCCGTGGCGGCACGCTCTTCATCGAAGGCAAGAGCAAGCGCGTGGCGGACACGGCGGTCGCCAAGGGGCGCGCGGCGCGTGTTCATCACAAGGCCGAGGAGGGTGCCGACGCCCGGCGCGTCGCTCTCGCGGCGCAAAACGTCGCCGGTCTCAAACCAGGCGCCGCGATAGCCCGTCTCCCACCGTGAGGCATCGCGCTCGCGGTGAACGTCGATATCCCCCGCCGTGAAAGCCTGAAAGCCTGACGCTTCGTCCCTGTAAAGGGTGACAACGAGCTGGTCGAAGTTCCAGCGGCCACGGTTCGGCCCGAGCGAAACGCCCCAATAGTCCTGAACGCGCGTCAGGATGATCCGGCCGGGCGGGTCGAGCAGCGCCACCTTATAGGGCCCCGACCCAACAACAGTCTGGGGCATCCCCTCTTTCCAATGGCGCGCTGGATGAATGGGGATTGTCGCAATTTTCCTCAGAAGATCGCGGTCGCCTCGGCGCGCGTTCGTGATGACGATGTCTCGGCGTCCCTCTACAACGACGGTGAGGGGAGCGAATGCTTGCCGGTAGAACGGTGCCCCTTCTGTCTTCAGCGTGTTGAGGGTGAAGGCCACATCGTCTGCGGTGATCGGGTGGCCGTCATGCCAACGGGCCTCGGCCCGCAGCTGAAAACGGGCGGCCGAAAAGTCTTCAGCGACTGAGATGTGCTCGGCGAGGAGGCCATAAAAACTTGCAGGCTCGTCTTCACTCGGCACGGCAAGCCTGTCGTAGATGATGCGCAGGTCCGCTGGCGGCCGGCCAGGGTAGCGCAAGGTGTTCGCCGTATCGAAGGCACGCATGGTCTTCAGGCGCAAAGTCCCGCCCTTGGGCGCGTTGGGATTGACGTAGTCAAACGGCTCGCCTGGACCGTATTTCAGCGCGCCGAGAGGAGAAAACCCGTGCGCGCTACTGTCGCTGAACGCGATACGCGGCCGGCTGACCAGTGCAACGGACGCGCCGGCAAGGAGCGCGCGACGGGTGAGGGTCATGTCAGCGTGATTTTGCGCATCGGACAGTCGGCACAGTTGCCTTCGCATTGGCGCGGCTTGGCGGCAATGCCCTCGAACACGGCCACCGCATCCCTATCGCTCGGCGGTGTGTCGTCCGCCGCTCCCGTTGCAAGCGCAGTCGCTATCGCTGCGTAGCTTTGCGGTGCATGGGTCTCTGCGGCAGGAGTGGGCGCAGGGACGCTGCCATGAAAGACGGTTCCTGCAATCAATGCGCTCAGAGGTTTCAGGGCCAAGACAGCCTCCTTGTGACCAATATTGGAAGACATCAGCCGTTTACTCAATCTCGGCAAACAACGTGTCGAACTTGTCTTTCATGAGTCCTTGGTGTTCCACCGCCTTCGCGGCGTCCAGATTGACGGTGTGATCGCCGACGAGGATGAGACCGGCCATTCCCATGGCCGAATGGGGGGTGCACAAGTATCCGTACGTGCCCTCTTGGGTGACGGTGTACTCAAAGTCTTCCGACATGGTGCTGTTCCACGGGGCCGCGCCCTCAGGCAGCATCTGCGCAATCGATGCTGTGTTGTGGAACTGGTCCACCGATACCCATCTTATGGTATCGCCCGGCTGTGCGCGGACGATCTCGGGCTTGAAAACCATAACCCTCGAAGGATCGTCACGATCGTAGTTCAGCATTTGAACTTCGATCGTTTCTGCAATGGCCGGGCTGGCTGCGGCGAAGAGCGTTGCAACGGACAAAAGAAAAGCGGCCGTTACGTCCATTCGGAAGGTCATGGGATCCTCGGTGGTGTGGGGAGTAGAAAGGCGGACGGGCTCACGGCGCGTCTTTCGCCAGGACGGATGAGAAAAGGTCGCGGAAGACCGTTCGTGCCCGGCCGATCTGGCGGACCTTCCGGGCGTCCTCGAAATTGACCGTGTAATCGCCGACAAGGATCAGGCCGACCATGCCCATCTCCAAATGGGGCAGGCACACATAGCCGTAGGTGCCAGGCACGGTGAGCGTGACGGAGATCTCTTCGTCGATGGCACCGTTCCAGGGCTCGGCCCCGTCAGGCAGCATTCCCCGCTTGGTGGCGGCGTTGTGGCCTTTGTCGGTGGGCACGAAGGTCACGGTGTCGCCCGGCGCGATGAACAAGATCTCAGGCTCGAACACCATCTGCCGCTCTGGATCGTCAGGGTCGATGTTCAGCATCTTGACGATGTGCTCGGCAGCAACCGCAGACCCCATGGCCCCAAGAAGGATGAGTGCGCCAAGCGCGGCGCTAGCGAAGCGAGGCGGAAACATGCAGACCCGTTCCTTCGTGGGTGATGAGGTCGATGGCAACGCCGTAGGTTTCAGCAAGGGCGGCATCGGCAAGGACGTGCCCCGGCGCATCGTCGGCGATCACCTTGCCGTCCCGCAAAAGGACGGCATGGTCGGCAAAGCGGGCCGCCAGGTTGAGGTCGTGCAGCGCCACAAGCGTCACGGCGTTGCGCCTGCGGGTCTCGCGCGCAATGGCGGTCATGATTTCCAGCTGGTGTTTGAGGTCGAGCGCGCTTGTGGGCTCGTCGAACAAGAAGACGTCCGGCTCGCGCACGAGCGCCTGACACACCGACACCATCTGCTGCTGCCCGCCCGACAACGCACCGATGTCTGCCTCAGACAGATGGCCGATGCCGAACGCATCCAGCACGGAGGCGACCGCGTTGATGTCGGCCTGGTTCACCGCCCAACCCGAAAGGCTCTTGCGCGCCAAAAGCACCACATCAAAGACCGACAGCGCGGCATTGGCGGCGAAAAACTGCGGCATGAAGGTAACGCGCTTGACCCGCGCACGGGGCGCCAGAGCTTCCAGCGGCGCCCCGTCCAGCGCAATACTTCCAGTATAGCGCGGCAAAAGGCCAGCAATGCACCGAAAGAGGGTGGACTTGCCGGCCGCATTCGGGCCGATCAGCGCCGTCAACGCGCCTCGCGGCAAAGGGCCGGCATCCACACCGTGAAGAACGGGTTTGCGCGGGTAGGCAAAGGACAGATCGCGGATGGCCAGCGTCATTGCCAGTTCCGCCGGCGGATGGTGAGGATGAGGCTGATGAAGAAGGGAATGCCGATCAGCGAAGTGATCATCCCAATGGGGAAGATCACACCGGGATTGATGGTCTTCGACGCGATGGAGGCAAGGGACAGGATGATGGCGGACGCAAGGGCGGAGACCGGCAGGAAGGACCGCTGATCCTCCCCCACGAGCATGCGCGCAATGTGCGGCCCCACAAGGCCGATAAAGGCGATGGTGCCCACAAAGGAGACCGCAGCAGCCGCCAGAAGCGACACGCCGAACAAGATCTCAATGCGCAAGCGCTTCACGTTGACGCCGAGGGAGGCAGCCTTGTCGTCTCCCATCCGCAGCGCCGTCAGCGCCCAGGCGCGCATCATGAACCAGGGCAGCACAACGACCAGGACGGCGGCACAGATGGCAATCTTCGGCCACGTGGCTCTGGCCAGCGAGCCCATCATCCAGAACACGATCTGGGCAAGCTCCAACTCGGTCGCCCCGTACTGCATGAGGGCAAGGAGCGCGTTGTAGGAAAACAAAAGCGCAATGCCGACGAGGATCATGGTCTCCGACGTCACGCCGCGCAGGCGCGAAAAGGCGTAGAGGATGAGGGAGGTGGAAAAAGCGAGGGCGAACGCATTCGCCGGCACAAGATAAGGGCCAACGCCCGGGATTAGCGCCACCTGCCAGGTGATGGCCAACGCCGCCCCGAAGCTCGCGGCCGAGGAAATGCCGAGGGTGAACGGGTCGGCAAGGGGATTGCCGAGGATGGTCTGCATCTCCGCCCCCGCCACCCCGAGCATGGCGCCTACGAGAAGGGCCATCAACGCCACCGGAAGGCGCAAGTCGATGACGATGAGGCGGGTGTGGGCGTCGGCGCTTGACGGGTCGATGAGTGTTGCAAGGACGGTCCAGAACGGCATGTTGCTGGGGCCGGTCATGATGTCGGCAATGAAGGAGGCGGCGAGGACCGCCCCCACCAGTGCCACCAGAAGCGTTTTGCGCGCCGTCCGATCACGGTAGCGGCGCGCAAGGCCGGGCGCCTCAGTGACCATGGATCAGTCGAGGCTCGCCCAGAATTGTCCGCCCATGTCGATGGGCAGGAACTTCTCGTGCAGCTCCACCAGCGTCGCCTGCGGATCAAGGTCCGGGAACTCATCCGGGTGGATCCAGGTGGCAAGCGCTTGAAGCGCCACGAAGTGGTAAGGGCTGTTGTAGAACTGGTGGTAGATGGTGTGGAAGCGCTTGCTCCTGACCGCTTCCATATCCTTAAAGCCAGGGCGCTCGGCCAAGGCGCTCAGGCGTTCGGAGACCTCGCCTTCATTGGCCTCGTAGCCGAGGAGCACGGCTTGAACTTCGGGGTTGTACTCGGCCCAATTGGCACCGGTGCCGATGATGACGTCCGGTTCATCGGCAATCAGCGCTTCCAGGCTGACATCGCTGCGGTAGCCCTCGAACTTCTGGCTGCCCCAGTTGCGACCGCCCGCCAATTCAATCAGGCGGCCATAGTTGAAGCTTCCGAAGGTGTTGCAGCAGAAGTCGGGCTGCCAGCCAGCGGCATTTTCCAGGAAAACGAGGGGGCGCTCGTCCGTCGGCAGCTCTTGGACAACGTTGGTCACCTTGCGCATTTGTGCAAGGTAATAGTCGATGAATTCCAGGGCTTTGTCCGGCTCGCCAAAGATCTTGCCCAGAATGAGCAGGCTAGGCACAGTGTTTTCCGTGGCATTCACGCGGAAGTCGATGAAAACTGTTGACACGCCGACTTTGGCGAGGTTGTCGATCACCCCCGACTCCTGCGCCTTGTAAAGGTTGCCAAGGTCGAGGATCAGAACGTCCGCACCCTCAGCCACTGCCTTCTCGACCGAGAAGTCGCCGGCGTAAGGGTTGCCAAAGTTGATCAGCCGCGCCGTCTCCTCAGGGAACGCGGTCTTGAAGCGGCGGAAAGCGTCCGGATCGTAAAGGATCATGTCGTCTTTCCAGCCGAGAACCGCCTCGAAAGGGGCGTCCGGCTGCAACGCTGCGATGGCGTACATCATGCGCCCTTCACCGAGGATGACCGCTTTGGGCGAGTCGGGAACCTCGACGGTGCGGCCGGCAATGTCGGTGAGTGTCATGGCCTGCGCGGCGGTCATGGCGCCGACGCCGACCATCAGGGCGAGCGTCGTCGTTCGCGCGATGTGGCGCGCGTTTTCGGCTATCGCAGTCACGCGAGCCTCCTTCGTCGATTGTCTGCGGCGAAGTCTAGTGGCGAATCGTTGCCAAGATCAACTGATACTTACTGCCACATCAAAGATGATATGTTCTCTAGATCTAGACCATCACTTAATAGATCTTCGAATGTGTTTTTGGAATGCATCTATTTCTGAGTTGGGCGCCGCACGGCACGGGCGAAGGGGCGGGCCACAAGGCCAATGGTGCCTGCAACAATGGTCAAGATGCACACAAGGCTGAGCCAGTCGGTGAGGAAAACGCTGGGGTCGCCGCGCGACAGAAGAAGCGTGCGGCGCAAGTACTCTTCCAACGCCGGGCCGAGGATGAAGCCAAGCACAAGCGGCGTCGGTTCCAGTCCAAGGCGCAGGATGAGCCAGCCGAACACCGCAAACACAAGCATCAGCCAGACATCGAACATGGACCCTTGCACGGAGTGCACGCCGATAAGGGCAAGGAGAACGATGATCGGCACCAGCTTGCGAAACGGAATGGTCAGCAGCGCCGCCCACACCCCCGCAAGGGGCAGGTTGAGGATGACGAGTATGATGTTGCCCACCACCATGCTCGCAATCAGGGCGGCAAAAAGGTCCGGGTTGGCGGGGATGAACCCGGGCCCTGGGGCAATGCCGTGGATCATCAGCGCGCCGGCAAGGACCGCAATCACAGGGTTGCCGGGGATGCCAAGGGTCAGGAGCGGCACCAGCGCACTTTGCGCAGAAGCGTTGTTGGCCGCCTCGGGCGCACAAACCCCTTCCATCGCCCCGTCGCCGAGGGCTGCCCCCTTTGTCTTGAAGGCCCGCTCCAGACCCCGTGCCGCAAGGGCAGCGGTGACGGTGGTGACACCCGGGATAATCCCCAGCACTGCCCCGATGGCTGTGCCCCGCACGGTGGGCCCGGCGCCGGCTTTAACGTCATCCCGTGTCGGCCACGGCCAGCCGACGGGGGCAATGCGGTCAGGCCGTGACCCTGTCTCCAGAGCGCGGATCAACGCTGCGATCCCGAAAAGGCCCATGATGAGCGGCACGAAGCCGATCCCATCGCGCAGTTCAGGAAAACCGAGGGTGAAGCGGGGCATGCCGCCGCCAGAGTCCGTGCCGATCAGCCCGAGGCAGGCGCCGAAGAACATCAGCGTCACCGCCGGCAACGGCCGGCCCGGTGCAATGATGGCTGCTGCGAAAAGGCCGAGCGCGATCAGACCTGCAAGCCCCGCCGGCGATACACCGAGAGACCATCGCGCCACCGGTGCTGCCGCAAAGCCTATGAATGCCGCCGTCGCAAGACCGGCAAACAGGGAGGAGAGCGCGGCCATGGCAATGGCCGGTCCCGCTCGCCCTTTCAGCGCCAGCTTGTGGCCGTCGATGGCGGTGACCACGCCCGACGTCTCGCCAGGCAGGTTGATGAGAATGGCGGTGGTAGAGCTGCCATACTGTGCGCCGTAGTAGATGGCCGCGAGCATGATGATGGCGCCCGCCGGATCCAGCGCGAAGGTGAGTGGCAGCAGGAGCGCGATGGTGGCCGGCGGCCCAATGCCAGGCAGGACCCCCACAAGCGTGCCCACCAATGCACCGACGAACGTCAGCGCCAGCGTCTGGAATGTCAGCGCGCCGGCAAAGGCTGCAAGCTGGTCGATCACAAATGGGCGCTCCACGGCCATAGCGGCGTTGTCGGCGGCAACAGCAGCGTGCCAATGACCCATGCCACGACACCAGCAGCCGAAGCACTGACCACAAGAGCGCGCACGGAACGATCACCCGTGCCGATGCTGGCAAGGACCCCTGCGACAACTCCCGTCAGCACCAGTCCGACCGCGGGACGCAGGACGATGAAGCTCACCACCGCGGCAATCAAGAATACCCCTGGAAGGAGGGAGGCATGGCGCAGGTCACCGGTGTCCTCAGTGCCCCTGTTTGCGACCGCCGCAACGGCCCAAAGGCATGACAGCGCACACACGCCGCCAGCAAAGATCTGCGCGAAGAGACCGGGTCCGATGCGCATGCCAACGAACGCCGGCTGCGACAGCGCAACGGTCAGCAGCCCCAGCCCCGAGACCCCCACCACCAGCGGCGCAACAACGCTCCGGGCCCATGGATGGCGGCCGCCCCCATCGCCACTGTGTTGATCGCGCTCCATCATGTGCGGGTGTCAATGGCCGTCATTGTTTTCAATCATTCCAATTATATTCTGGCGCTGCACAATGGAATTGGCATCATTCTGATGAAATCATCATGATTAGACTTATTCTATACATGGGTATGCTGTCCGGATTCATTTGACACAAGCCTTTGCATTTGGTCATCAGACAATCAAGACTTGCGCCTTGCCGCCCAATCCATCGACCAGATCGGAGACACTTTATGCTGACGCGCCGTTCCCTGCTTGTCGCCACCGCCCTCACGACAGCATCACTCGTCGCGCTGCCTGCCGCCGCTGCCGATTGGCCGGCCGAAAAGCCCATTCGTCTGATTGTTGCGTCCGGCGCCGGTGGCAACGCAGATGTTGTGGCGCGCATTGTTGCGGCGGAGTTGGAGCCACTTCTGGACCAGCGCATTTTGGTGGAGAACCTTTCCGCAGCCTCAGGCATGCAGGCGACCGAGGCCGTCAGCGAGGCCGAGCCTGACGGCTATACCCTCCTTGTGGGCACCTCCTCTCAGCTAGTCCACAACATCGCCCTGTTCGAGCCTTTGCCCGTGGACATCCGCGCCAAACTCCGCGGCGTCGCCATGATGAATGAAGTGCCGATGGTGATGGTCGTCAACAATGACGATGCGGCCGAAGATCTTGACGCCATGATTGCCGCCATCAAAGCCAACCCTGAAGACTTCCAGTACGGCTCAGGCCCCACAGGCACCACCACCCACATCACTGGCGCGCTGTTCAACGACCGCATCGGCGCCGATGTCCTGCACATTCCTTACCCGAAGAGCGGGGAGGCGATGCGCGACCTCATTGGCGGGCGCATCAGCTACACCTTCAACCCTTCCTTGACCGCCGTGCCCCAGGTGCGTGACGGTGCGGTCCGACCCCTTGGTGTGTCCGCCGCGGAACGCCTCGACGCCATCCCCGATGTGCCGACCATGTCGGAAGCCGGCCTGCCGGACTTCGTCAGCCAGACATGGAACACCATTGCCGCACCCACAGGGACACCCGATGAGATTGTGACCCGCCTCAACACCCTGGTGAACGAGGTGGTGCAATCGGACGCCATCAAGACGCGCTTGGAAGACCTTGGTTCCATCGTCCCGCCAGCGATGACCCCCGGCGAAGTCGACCAGTACTATGAAGTCCAGCGCGAGACGTGGATCCCCGTTGTCCGTGCCACAGGCGCCCGCCGCGAAGCCAACTGAGGTCGGACCCGGCGTTTGCCGATCCCGCCCCACCGGTTCGCTTTGGCGCAACTGATGGGCGTGGTGTCATGACGCGGCCGCCGTTCGTGCTAGCGGCGGCCCTTGGTATGCCTCGCCCCCTTGTCGGTGAGGATCAGCCAGACACCGACGAGGATCGTCAAAATGG
Organism: Pseudomonadota bacterium; assembly: GCA_039182345.1. Taxonomy (GTDB): domain Bacteria; phylum Pseudomonadota; class Alphaproteobacteria; order Rhizobiales; family Amorphaceae; genus Acuticoccus. The sequence goes on along the minus strand of JBCDCF010000018.1, from coordinate 3,740 downwards.
CAGCGGCTCGCGACAGATCGATGGGCTCGGCCAAGATGGCCGCACCAATCAGCACAGCGACAATGGGATTGACGTAGGTGAAGCTCGTGGCAACCGAGGCACGCGCATTGGCGAGAAGATAGACAAACGCCGTATAGGAAATCACCGAGCAGAACACGGCCTGATAGGCGAGCGAGATGACCGCACCCGACGGCGGCGTTGCCGAAAATCCCTCTCCCAGCACAAGTGCAAGGAGGGCGAAGCCGGCGCTGGCCGATCCCATCTGGATGGATGCAGAGCGGCGCGGCCTGGCAGCCGGCAAGCGCTTTGCCATTAAGGATCCCGCGGCAAGGCTGAGCGCTGCGAAGAAGGCAAACCCGACGCCCAACGCATCGGCATTGCCAGCATCCACCCCCAAGAGCATGGCAACGCCCAACACCCCGAGCGCCATTCCGCCCCATTCACGGCCGCGCAGCCCCGTACCGGTCAGCGCGGTGAAGAGCGCGGCCCACATGGGCGCGGTGGCAAGGATCACGGCCACGAAACCGCTGTTATCGAGCCGCTCCTGGGCGAGCGCGATCCCCCCGAAGGTACCGCCGATCAGAACGAGGCCGAGGACGGCATCGGCAAGGGCAGACCGGCCTCGCTCTCCCGTTTCGCGCGCAAGAAGGCCAATCCCCGTCAACACAAGCGCTGCCACACCGAACCTTATGGCGAGCATGGTGAAGGGCTGAAACCCGGTCAGCGCAAACTCGATCGCGGCGTAATTGGAGCCGCCTAGAATGTAAGCGGCGCCAAGCGCCAGGACGATGTCGGGCCTTTGCACGGCAATGCGCGGACGTGAAGGCCCCCCGTTCACGCCTCCGCGGGGGCGAGGCGCCCAGCGGCGTCCTCGCCCGTCATTTGGACCGTGGTTCGCCATGCGGAACGGGCAGGGCCTGTGCCGCGCGCCACTTCTTCATAAAGATCGATGAGCTTGCGTGTCACAGGACCTGGCGTCCCGGTCCCGACCGGCCTGTGGTCGATGCCGACGATGGACTTCACCTCAGAGCCGCTACCCGTCAGGAACGCTTCGTCAGCGCCATAAAGCTCGCTCCGCGCGACAGGACGCTCTACCACATCCAGCCCAAGATCCTCACGCGCAAGGTGGATGACCGTATCGCGCGTGATGCCTTCCAAAATCGTCTGCGTGGTGGCCGGGGTGATGAGAACCCCGTCACGCACCAAGAAGAAGTTTTGCGCTGAGCATTCTGCGACCATGCCTTCCTCAGTGAGGAAGATCGCTTCGTCGAACCCGTTCATCACCGCCTCTGTCTTGGCAAGGGCCGAGTTCACATAGTTGCCGGTGATCTTGGCGCGTGCGGGCATGGCATTGTCAGCGGTGCGCCGCCAGGAGGAGACCATGCACGTCACGCCCCCGTCGCTCTTCAGGTAGCGACCGAGGGGGCTTGCGTTGATGGCAAACCCGTCCGCTTGTTCGTTCAGAACGAGGATCTTCGAGGTGATCTCCTCTGAAGACTTGTAAGCGATGGGCCGCAGGTGCACGTCGGTGCGAAATCCATTGCGACTGAGAACCTCCACGGTGATCTCGCACAAAGTGTCCACATCGTGCGGTAGCGTGATGAAGAGGACCCGTGCAGAGCGTTCCAAGCGCTCCATGTGCTCGCGCAGGCGGAACACGTGGAGCGCCTCGTCTGCCTCGTTCCAGTAGGCGCGGATCCCTTCGAACACGCCGAGGCCGCGGCCGGCAAGGCCTGAATCCACCCCGATCCGCGCTTCGCTCGTGGGCACGAAGTCACCGTTGAAATAGCAAATTGCCGTCATTGGTCCTCTCCCCTGTTTGGCGCGAAAGTCCGCCCGTCGCTCAGGCGACGGCAGCAATGCGCTCGTTGCCGTAAACAGCGTCAATGTCCGCCATCTTGAGCGACGCCTTCGCCTCGCCCGAGACGTCAAGAACGATGCGGCCGGCCTTCAACGCAATCAGCCGATCGCCGAAATCGAGCGCATGACGCACGTCGTGGGTGACCATGATGGCTGCAAGCCCTTGGCGCCGGATCGTGGTGTCGGTGACGGTGAGGATGTTGGCTTGCGTGCGCGGATCAAGGTTCGCCACATGCTCATCGAGGAGGAGGAGCCGCGGTTGGCTCAGCGTTGCCATCAAGACCGTGAGGCTTTGGCGCTGCCCGCTGGACAACAGCCTGGCGGGGGTTGAAAGCCGCGCCTCAAGACCGAGGCCAAGATCGGCCAGGCGGTCCTTCAGCATGGTGCGCTCGCAAGACGTCAAAGGCCGCCCGATCCCCCGTCGCTTTCCCTTTGCAAGGGCGAGCGCAAGGTTCTCTTCAATGGTGAGTTGGTCGCAGGTGCCAAGCCGCGGGTCCGGGAACACGCGCGACAGCCACGTTGCGCGCTGAAAATCCCGCGTCCGCGTCACGTCAACGCCGTCCACCAAAAGGTGCCCGCGTGTGGGGTCCACCGTGCCGGCAAGGACGTTGAGGAGCGTGCTTTTGCCGGCACCGTTGGTGCCGATCAGGGTGACGAACGCGCCGTCTTCGATCACGAGGTCGATGCCGTCGAGGGCGCGCATACGTGCGCCATCACCCACCGTGAAAGCGACGTGGATGTCTTTCAGCGCAATCATCGCGTCTCAGCCCTGCGCAATGACCAGCGCACCCTGCGAACCCGTTCGAGCGGTCCCATCAGGTGGCGCCCACGCAGCCGCGCCGAAGACAACAGCACGGCCACCAGCAAGATCGACGCCGTCGCGAGGCGCAAGTCGGTGGGTGGAAGGCCTGAGCGCAGCGCTACCGTCAGGATCACCACGTAAAGCGTGGACCCCACCAGGACGCCGGCAAGGCCAGCGCCAATACGACCTTCAGGCGGAAAGAACAACTCGCCAATGAACACGGCCGCCACACACACGATAATCGCACCGATCCCCATGGTGATATCAGCATACCCTTGAATTTGCACCTGAAGCGCGCCGCCGAGGCCGTAGAGCGCACCGGCCAGAAGGGCGCCGACAAGGAGCGTCTTGCGCGTGTCGACCCCGTTTGCCCGCGCCATAACTGCGTTGTTGCCTGACGCGCGCATGGAAAGGCCGAACGCGGTCTTCAAGAACCCAAAGAGCGCAGCGCACACCACCGCGAGGATGGCAAGGAGAAGCGCGATCCTCACCCACTCAGCCGCGAAAGGCACGCTGTCGAAGATCGACGGCTGGCCAATCAGCCCCACCGTCGCGCCGCCCAACACACGGAGGTTGATGCTGTAAAGCCCCGTCAGCACAATGAGGCTTGCCAAGAGATAAGCGGTTCGGCCGATGCGGTGGATCGCAAACACCAGGAGGCTGACAAGCGCACCCGTCAACGCCGCGGCGAGAAGGCCGAGCCAGGGAGACAGGCCCGACAGGGTGGCAAGGGCGATCACCGCCGCGCCGTTCGTGTACGTGGCGTCCACCGACAGGTCGAGTTCGCCAAGCACACGGAACATCAGGAAGAGGCCGAGTGCCATCATCGCAACGGGCGGTGTTGCAAGGGCAATGTCGGCAATCATTCAACCGGCCCGACGGTGGTAAGCGCCATGTCTTCCGGCGGTGACAGGCCGATGCCGTTTGCCGTCGCGCCATTCAGCGTGATGGCAAACTCATCCATGCCAACAATGGCGATGTCGCCAGGATCGGCCCCGCCCAGGATCTGCGCGGCAATGCCTCCAGCAAGGGCGCCCAGCGCGCCATAGTCCACGCCAAGGCCGAGGAAAACGCCTGG
>JBCDCF010000017.1:0-15853 GCA_039182345.1 Pseudomonadota bacterium | reverse complement strand
CCGCGTGGAACACGGTGGTCTACATTGTGGCTTCGATCCCGCTCAAAGTGCTTCTGCCAATCCCTATCGCTCTGTTCATTTGGACGCTTGGATCGGGTGGACACCTCTATCGGGCCATCTTGTTCGTCCCGACGCTGCTCAGCTTCGTGGCAGTGGCCGTGGCACTGATTTGGATCTTGAACCCCATCTTCGGCTACGCGAAGCAATACCTTGCCATGCTGGGCCTTGCCCTTCCAAATCTTCTAACACGTCCTGACACGGCCATCTGGACCATCATCACCATTTCGGCCTGGAAGGTGCTTGGCTTCAATGTTCTGCTGTACTTGGCAGGGCTAGCGGCCATCAACCGCGACTACATTGAAGCGATGCGGATGGACGGCGCGGGCGATGGACGCATCTTCCGCCACCTCATCCTCCCACTTTTAACGCCGACCATGTTCTTCGTGCTGGTGGCGACGGTGATTTTCACAGTCCAACAGGTGTTCACACCCATCGATATACTGACAGCGGGTGGGCCACAAAACGCCACAACGAACCTCTTTTACATGGTCTACCAGTACACCTTCCTCACCTTCGATGTAGGCGCAGGGGCAGCTGGTACGGTCATCTTATTTGTGTTTTTGATGGCGGTGACGGTGATCAAGATTTTGGCGCTCGACCGCCGCGTCAACTACCAGCAATAGCGCGATGGAGCTGTCCCGTCCCTGGCGTGCTGTCGGGCACCTCGTGCTTCTCGTCTTGTGCTTGTCGGTGGCCGCCCCCATCGCGGTCGTGCTGGCCACCGCTTTCAAGCCACCCAACGAAGTTTTTATGGCAACGCTGATCCCCGCGGCGCCGACGGTCCAAAACTTTATCACCCTCTTCGAGAATGCGTCGTTCGGCGCCTACCTTTGGAACTCCGTCGGAACCACCTTCCTGCGCGTGACCGGCCAGTTGGCCTTTGCGATCCTTGCCGCCTACGCCTTCGCACGGTTCGATTTTCCAGGTCGCACGGTTTTGTTTGCGGCCGTGCTCGGCGCCATGATGATCCCGCAAGTTTTGACGATGATCCCTATCTACATCCTGATCGCGCAGATCGGGTGGTTCGACACCTGGTGGGCTCTGGTGGTGCCCAACCTTGCCATGCCGTTTGCCGTCTTTCTCTTGCGCCAACACATGCTCTCCTTCCCGAAAGATCTGTTGGACGCAGCCGAGATGGATGGTGCAGGGCACCTGCGTCAGCTGTGGCTGATTGTCCTGCCGAACCTGACGCCGGTCCTATCCGCCCTCACCATCATCTTGTTCATCGACTGCTGGAACGAATACTTCTGGCCCCTCCTCGTCACGGAGTCCGACGCCTCTCGCACCTTACAGATTGGCTTGCGCGAGTTCTTGGAGGAGGAAGGCTATTCCGACTACGGGGCCTTGATGGCCGGCGTCACTTTGGCGTCGATTCCCGCCGTTGTCCTGTTCCTGGTCTTACAGCGCCGTGTGATGGAAACCTTTGTGGCCTCAGGGATCCGCGGCTGATGGCCGACCTCAGCCTGTCCAGCGTTTCCAAACGCTTTGGTGAGACCGTGGCCGTGGACAACGTCTCCATCGATGTGGCCGACGGTGAGTTCGTGGTTCTGGTCGGACCGTCCGGCTGCGGCAAAACCACGACGCTGCGTATTCTTGCCGGCCTTGAGGCGGCGAGCGCCGGACGCGTTGCCATCGACGGGCGGGATGTCACCCATACCAAGGCGAAGGACCGCAACCTTGCCATGGTGTTCCAGTCCTACGCCCTTTACCCGCACATGAGCGTTGGGGAGACCATCGGCTTTTCGTTACGCCTGCAAGGCATGAGCCGGGCGCGGATCGAGGAAGCGGTCAGGGCCGCCGCCGAAAGGCTCGACATTGCCCACCTCCTCCACCGCAAACCGCGGGAGCTTTCGGGCGGCCAGCGCCAGCGGGTGGCCGTTGCCCGGTGTATCGTGCGCCGGCCCCACGCGTTTCTGTTTGACGAGCCGCTGTCCAACCTCGACGCCAAACTCCGGTCGAGCGCGCGCGTCGAGATCGCAAAGCTACAAAAGTCCCTCGGGATCACCAGTGTCTACGTCACCCACGATCAAGTGGAGGCGATGACAATGGCCGACAGGATCGTGCTGATGGATGAGGGGCGCATCCGCCAGGAAGGCCCGCCCATGACACTCTATCAAGACCCGGCTGACACTTTCGTCGCCACCTTCCTCGGCGCGCCGTCCATGAACCTCATCCCCGCCCCTGTCGTCCAAACCCCACAGGGGCCATGCGCACAGGTCGACATACTGTCTCTTCCCCTCCCCGCTGCAGCGACCGGCACCGTCACCCTTGGTGTGCGCCCTGAGGCGTTGGCACCGGATCCATCCGGGGACATCACCATCAAGGGTTGGGTGGACCACGTGGAGGAGCTTGGGGCGGAGACCATTGTGGCGGTTGTCCCCACCACGATCGCCGTTCCGAAAATCATGGTGCGCATGGCCGGCGGGACCGCCCGCGCGCGCCCAGGAGAGAGCGTTGTTCTTAGCTGTTCGGCCCAGTCCATCTACATTTTTGGTGAGGACGGGCAGCGACTGCGGCAAGCGCTGTAAGCGGCGCGGCCTGATTGAGTGCATTTTGACGGTGGATCGTTAAGGGCCATTGACATGAATCAATGGGTGAAGTTACCAATCCAGGTAATTAGTGATCCACAATCGAAGATCGTGCATGCAACGACGCACCCTGTGTCCGCAAGGATGAAGTGGCTGCGAGCGTTGCTGAGCCTGTGCTGACGATCAGAGACGACATTTGAGGACACCATGAATTTGGCGATACGGGCGCTTATCACCGTCTTGGTTCTGGCCCTTGCAAGCCCGGCAGCCCTTGCGCAGAGCGATGGCGAGACCACCGAGCCCCCCGCTGCGAGCGCCCAGACTGCGCCCTCGGCGAACGCTGCCGACACCGACGATCCGACGGTGGAAGAGGAAACGACCGAGGCCTTGGGCGACGCGCTGAACGCTGAGGAAGCGGCGGCGTTGGACGCGGCCACGGAAGCGGCCAGTGCCGACACCGACGCGCCCGCCGAAGACACCGCTGCTGAACAACAGGCCGCGGACGCCGCCCAGGACGATGGCGCCGTGGTGGAAGATCTCGACGCACTTCGCTGGGGTGGTGCGTGGCGCTCCTTCTGGCGTGACGGACAGGCCCTGATGACCCTTGAGCAGGAGGGCAACCGCGTCACCGGCACCTACCAGCCTGGCAACGGCACCATCGAGGGTGAGATCGATGGCGTGATGCTGCGCGGCGTGTGGCGCGAAGCGACTGCCGACGGCCGGCTAGAGTTTGCCATGGCGCCCGACGGAGCAAGCTTTGTGGGCCGCTTCGGCAATGGCGAATACTGGAACGGCCTGCGCCTGACCGACGGCACCCTGTCGGCCGCACTGTTCGGACGGCAGAGCGCTGAGGCCGCCTTCGCTTCGTTCATTTCCGCGCTCAACGCTGCGCGCAACGGCGATGCGCTGGCCGAGATCATGATGCGCCGTTACCTTGAGTTCGCCGGCTCGCAAGACGCCACGAACCGGGCCACCAACAGGCGCCTCACCCTGTTGGGCGACCTTGTGGACATGGCGACCTTCAGGATCAACCAGGTCACCCCGTCCGAGACCGACGACGGCAAAGCCACCATCGCGCTCGGAATTGCCGGCACCACCTACACCTTCCCCCTCACCATCATTGAGAAGGCGCCGGAGGAATGGGCGGTGGAAGTCCCCACCCTTCAGGACCTTCAGGCCATCGAGTCGGATGTGCTTGCCGCGACCGACACACAGTCGTTGGAAGACCTTGCCGCAAACCGCCTCTACAACCCGCGTCAGGCCCTCAGAGACTTCGTGATCGGCGCTGCCAACTGGGACAACGGCGGCAAGGCCATGGTCCTTGCCACCATGGACCTTTCCGACATTCCCGAAACGCTGCGCGCCACGGACGGGCCCATTGCGGCAGAATACATCCGCCAGATCATCGCGCGCCTCGGCCAGCCGGCGTGGCAGGAGATCCCCAACGATCCCAACCGCAAGCGCCCCCTAAAAGTCTATGAGAACGCCGGCGGGGAACTGCTGGTGGAAAAGGTTGCCATGCCTGACGAGACCGAGCGCTGGCTCTTCAGCGCTGCCTCGTTGGAATCCGCCCCAGCGATTTTCCAGGTCATGCAGAACCTGCCGCTTGCCGATGGTGTGCGGCCAAGTGAACCCCTGACGGACGCCTTCCGCCTGCGCACGCAGATTGGCGAGGTGTCGCCCACCCTCCTCAACAGAGGCTTCCTTTTGGAGAACTGGCAGTGGCTCGTCCTCCTCGCCTCGGTGGTGGTCGGCCTCATTGCATCGCTGTTGGCCGCGTTGGTGCTCAGACTCGTGATGGCGGGCATGATGTCCGTGGGCGGCACTGCGAAAGAGACCCGCGCTGACATCCTCAAGACCATGCGCTGGCCCATGTGGACGTTCCTTCTGGGCCTCTTCCTGTCTTACGTGATCAGGACCATCGGCCTCAGGCAGGACGTGTCGGAGATTGCCAACATCTTTGCAGGCACGCTCCTCATCGTCGGCGGAACGTTTGTCGCCTACTTCCTCGTGCGGGCCGTTGCGGAATTCTTGGCCCGCAGGGCGCGCGAAACCGAAGGGACAGCGGACGATATTGCCGCCATCCTCGGCGGCGGCCTTGCCAAGATCGCCGTGTTCGTGGGCGGCGTCATCATGCTGTCGGAGTTTTACGAGCTTCCCTATGAAGGCGTCATCGCCGCCCTCGGTGTGGGTGGTCTCGCCTTCGGTTTTGCCGCCCGCGATGCTGTCGCGAACTTCATCAGCGCCGGCATCTTGATGGCCGACAGGCCGTTCAAGAAGGGCGACTTCGTGGACATTGGCGGCGTGATGGGCACCGTTGAGGATGTGGGCATGCGCTCCACCCGCCTCAGGACCATTGACGATGCCGTGGTGGTGCTTCCGAATGCGCAGATCTCGGAAGGTCAGGTCAACAATATGGGCCAACGGCGCCGCCGCCGCGTCACCATGACCCTTGGGATGACCTACGGCACCACGCGGGAAAAGCTTGAAGAGTTCATTGGCCGTCTGCACAAGATGATGGACGATGACCCTGATGTTCTGCCCGACCAGCGGATCAATCTGGATCAGTTCGGTGCCTACTCCATCGACATCAGCATCATCGCCTATCTGAAGTCGCCGGACCTCGACACTTACCTCTTCAACAAGCACCAGTTGATCGGCAACATCATCGACATTGCCAGCGAGATCGGTGTGGACTTTGCCTTCCCCACGCAGACCATCCACGTCGCCGCTCCAGATGCCGACGCCTTGAAGATGGCGGCCGAGTAAGAGCGCATTGGCGCCTGGGGTCACCCGATCCCAGGCGCTCCCCTTTCCAAGTCGCCGCGTGAGAGTGCGTGGACATCGCGCCATCTTCCCGCCAACAATGCTGGCGGACGCTTCCTGACACAGGAGCTTTGATGGACGCTGCGACCCTGCCCATCGATCTGGATGGGATGCTTGCCGGGCTGAAGCCCTGGATCGAGTGCGAGAGCCCCACCTACGACCCCGCCGCCGTCAGCACCATGGTGGCCCTTGCCTCCCAGCACCTTGCGAACATGGGCGCGACGGTGGAGCCCATCAAAGGCCCGCCAGGGTTGGGCGACTGCGCACGGGCAACCTTCCCCCACCCGAGGGCCGGCGAAGGCGGCATCCTGATCCTTGCCCACCTCGACACCGTCCACCCCAAGGGCACCTTGGAGAAGCTCCCCTTCAAGCGTGAGGGCAACCGGTGCACCGGTCCTGGCCTGTGCGACATGAAAGGCGGCACCTATTCAGCGTTCGAGGCGGTCAAAGCGCTGATGGCAGCGGGCATTGAAACCCCCTTACCCATCAGCGTCCTTTTGACGTCGGATGAAGAGATCGGCACCCCAGGCACCCGCTCCCTCATCGAGGAGGAGGCCAAGCGCCACGCAGCCATCCTGGTGCCCGAACCTGGCCTCATGAGCGAAACTGCCGTCGTGACGGGCCGCTACGCCATCGCCCGCTACCACCTTGCCGCCCACGGGCGGGCAAGCCACGCGGGGATCCGCCTCAAAGCCGGCATCTCCGCCATCTCAAAGATGGCCACCGAGATTCCCAAGATCGAAGCGATGACGGGGGACGATTGCACCTTCTCCGTCGGTGTCATCCGCGGGGGGCAGTGGGTCAATTGCGTTGCCACCACCTGCGAGGCGGAGGCCCTTTCCATGGCCAAACGTCAGGCGGATCTTGACGATGGCACCGCACGCCTGATGGCCTTCAATCGCACCGACTCCGATGGCACCCGCTTTGAGGTGCGCCAAAGTGTCGTCCGCCCTGTTTGGGAGCGCGGCGCCGGCACCATGGCCCTGTTCGAGCGGGCAAAGACCATCGCCTCCACCATGGGGATCACCCTCACCCATGGCAGTGCCGGCGGGGGATCGGATGCCAATTTCACAGGGGCGCTGGGCATTCCCACCCTCGACGGCCTCGGCCCCGACGGAGAGTTCGTCCACACCCTTCACGAATACATCGAGGTGGACAGTCTTGTCTGGCGCACGCGCCTCATGGCCGGCCTGATGGCGCAGGTCGATGGCCACCCCTCATCTTGACGGGCGCTGCAACCGGCGCGGATAGTACACAATCGAACAAAGACGATCGGCGGCCCGACCAGGAGCCGGCCGACAGGGAGGACCATCGATGAACCGCAAGACACTACGCGCCACTGCGGCCGCGCTTTTCGGCGCCGCACTGCTGGCAGGCCCCGCAGCCGCTGACGATCTGACCATCGCAACGTCCGTCCCTAGCCTCGGCTTCCCCTTCTTCGTGCATATGCAGAACGAGTTGAACAAGGAGGCGGAGGCCCTCGGCGGCATCGAAACCGTCAATTATGACGGGCAGAATTCAACGCCAAAGCAGACCGCTGACATGGAGGCGGCCATCATCAGCGGCGTCAACGGCCTGGTGATCAGCCCCCTCGACAGTGTGGCGATGGCCCCCGCCGTCCGCCAGGTGGTGGAAGCCGGCATCCCCGTCGTCACCATCGACAGGACCGTGACGGGTGTGGACGGCATCCTCGGCCACGTGGGCGCTGACAATGTGAAGGGCGGCGTTGCCCAGGGCGAACTCGTCAAAACCCTCTTCCCCGACGGCGCGCGGATCGTGAACCTTCAGGGTCAGCCTGGCGCGAGCCCTGCCATTGACCGCAACAAGGGCCTTCACGAATCCCTCGACCCGATGCCCGACAAATACGTCTTCGTGGCCGAGCAGACCGCCAACTTCGCGCGCGAGGAAGGTGCGTCCGTCACAGAAGCCATCCTCGGCGGTCTCGACACCCCGCCGGACGTGATTGTAGCGGCCAACGACGACATGGCCCTTGGCGCCATGCAGGTGGTGAAGGAGCGCGGGCTCGACGTTGCCATCATCGGCTTCGACGCGCTGCCAGAGGCGCTTGCCGCCATTCGCGATGGCGGTCTGACGGCCACCATCGAACAGATGCCGGGCGGCCAAAGCCAGGAGGCCATGCGCGCGGTGGTGAGCTTCATCCGCGATGGCACCAAGCCCGAGCCGGTCCTTCTGCTGACGCCCATCGCCATCACCAAGGACAACCTCGACAAGGCAGAGCGTCTGGGCGAAATCAACTGATGACACGGGGCGCGTTCACCGGGCGCGCCCCATTGCTCCTCCTCGCCGGTCCCTTCGCATGACCGAAGAAACCTCCAACGGTTTCGACTTCATCGGTTTCTTGGCCCGCTACGCTGCGCCGCTCTTTTTGTTGGCGCTGGTGATCTTGTTTGCGATCCTGGAGCCGCGTTTCCTCCATCCCCTCAACCTGATGAACATCCTGCGTCAGGTGTCGATTTCAGGTCTTGTCGCCATCGGCATGACCTTCGTCATCCTGACGGCCGGGATCGACCTGTCGGTGGGTTCACTCGTGGCCCTATGCGGGCTTGCGGCCGCCTATGTGGCGAAGGGGGGTCTTGACGACCGATTCGCCATCGGCGCGACGGCCGATGCCAGCAACCCCGTCATTTTGGCCATGTTGGCAGCCGTTGCGGTCGGTATGGCGTGCGGTGCCCTCCAGGGCCTTGCGGTGACGCGGCTGCGCGTTCCACCCTTCGTGGTCACCCTTGGCGGGCTGACGGCCTGGCGTGGCGCAGCGCTCCTGTTGTCGGGCGGGGGTCCCATTTCAGGCTTTGAAATGGGATATGTCTGGTGGGGTCAGGGCCGCGTGTGGGGCATTCCTGTCCCCGTCATCGTGTTTGCGATGGCCGCGCTCCTTGCCCATGCGGTCCTCAGCCAGACCCGCTTTGGCCTTCACGTCTATGCGACGGGCGGCAATGCGCCTGCGTCTGAGCTGAACGGCGTCGACGTAAAACGCACCACGTTTGCGGTCTACGTCATCGTCGGCTTCTTCTGCGGGGTCGCATCGTTCCTGTTGTCGGCGCGCCTCAACTCGGCAGAGGCCGTCGCCGGTATGGGGCTGGAGCTTGATGTGATTGCCGCGGTGGTCATCGGCGGCACATCGCTGTTCGGCGGGCTTGGCTCCATCTTCGGCACGGTGGTCGGCGTTCTGTTGATCGGCGTTTTGCGCAACGGCCTCGTCTTGATGAATGTGTCGTCCTTCGTCCAACAGATTCTCATCGGCCTCATCTTGGTCCTTGCCGTTGCCATCGACCAGCGCGCCAAGGAACGGCGGACCTGACATGGCCGCACCTGTTCTTGAGCTTGACCATGTGAGCAAGCGCTTTGGCGCCATCGAAGCCTTGCGGGACGTGAGCCTTTCGGCCTCCTCCGGCGAGGCGGTGGGCCTGATGGGCGACAACGGTGCCGGCAAGTCCACCTTGTGCCGGATCATCGCGGGAGGGTTTGCCCCTTCCTCAGGAACGGTGACGGTTGCGGGGGAAGAGGCCCATTTCCGCAGGCCCGCCGACGCCCGCGCCCACGGCATCGAGATGGTCCACCAGGACCTTGCCTTGTGCGACAACCTCACCGCCGCCCTCAACGTTTTCCTGGGGCGTGAACTCACCTACGGCGTCGGCCCGTTTCGCTTCTTGAACCGCCGCGCCATGCAGGCGCGGGCTGCCGAACTCTTTGCGGAGCTGAAGTCGGAAACCCGACCTGGCGAATTGGTGAAGCGCATGTCCGGCGGCCAGCGACAGGCGGTCGCCATTGCCCGCACGCGCCTGTCAGAACCCAAGATCGTTCTGCTGGATGAGCCGACGGCCGCCATCAGCGTGCGCCAGGTGGCCGAGGTGCTCGACCTTATCGAGCGGTTGAAGGCGGCGGGCATTGCCGTCCTCCTCATCAGCCACCGCGCGCCTGACGTTTTCACCGTGTGTGACAGGGTGGCGGTGTTACGGCGCGGTCGCAAAGTGGCCGACAAGCCCATCGCCGACACCTCTCCCGAAGAGGTGACGGGCCTTATCACAGGCGCCATCGAGGCCGCCTGAGCCACACCCAAAGGGGCGGCAGTGGCGGCCCGTCAGGCTCACACCAGTAGATCGCCCTCGCTCAGCATGGCAGGGGTCACATCACGCAAGGTGATGGTGGCATTGCCATGGTGGTAGACCGCGTCCCCGTTCAACAGCGTGAAGGCGGCGAGCGCATCGGCGGCTGAGCCTCCACCAGGCAGGTGGCTGAGGTCGAGCACATCAACACCCACCTCGAAGTCGTCGACCACGACGTTGCCCCCTTCGAAGTGGAACTCCGAACCGAAGACGAAGGCGTCAGCACCATCGCCACCAAGCAAGGTGTCGTTGCCGCCGGCGCCATCCAGCGTGTCGTTTCCTTCGCCACCGTCGAGCCGGTTGGCTGCGCTGTCGCCTTCCAGGATGTCAGCGTGACGACTGCCGATGAGGTTTTCGATCCCCTCAAGGCTGTCCCCTTGCGCGTCACCGCCAATGGCAAGCCCCGCGGACAGGCTCACCTCAACGGCCGCGCTGTCCACATAGCTTGCCGTGTCCTGCCCGGCACCGCCGCCGAGAGCATCAGCACCGGCCCCGCCGATCAGAACGTCATCGTCTTCGCCGCCCAAAAGGGTGTCGTTGCCAGACCCACCGTTCAGCGTGTCATCGCCGAGCCGACCCGTCAGCTTGTCATCGCCAGCCTTGCCTTCGAAGGTGTTGGCGATGATGTCACCATAAAGACTGTCGTTGTACTGGGTCCCGATCACGTTCTCGACGTTGTCGATGGTGCCGTCGGTCAGGTGCGTGGTCCCTTCGGTACCGGGCTTGTCGGGGTCGGCGTGGGCGCCTTCGAACACGAAGATGTGCCCTTCCATGTCCACGAAGAGGCCGAAGTCCGACGGTAGCCCGTTGGAGGTGTTGACCCAATCGCTCTGGGAGACAGACAAGGTGTCGACCCCCGTCCCTCCATCAATCACCACCGCGTTGATAGGGAGTTCCCAGTCCGGCGCGTCGTCCTCTGCCTCGGCGTCGTAGATCTTGATGATGTCATCGTCGGCACCGCCATCCACGTGGTCGAACACGCCGCGGATATGGATCTCGTCCTTGCCGCCGCCGCCTTCGATGGTGTCATCCTTCCCGTAGGCGTGGATCGTGTTATCCGCATTGCTGCCTATGAGGATGTTGCCGGCCGCTTCGCTGCCTTTCACGTTCTCGATGGAGAAGAAACGGTCGCCTTCGGCCCATCCGCGCGCCCCTTCGCCTGTGCCAAGGTTGACGGTCACTGCCTCGGTCGCGCTCCTGAAGGACACCGTGTCGATGCCTTCGCCCCCATCCAGCCTGTCGGCTCCGTCGTCACCGAAGAAGATGTCGTTGCCGCCGCGACCCCACAGTTTGTTATCCCCATCGGTCCCGGCAAGGCTGTCGCCAAAATCAGTGCCGCGGGCGTCCTCGATGGACTCAAAGCTGTCGCCTGGCGTGGATGGATCGAAGATGCTGTCGCCCGGCACCCATTGGCCAGTGTCAAGGTTGATGCCCACCCCTGTGGCGAAGTCCGAGTAGTCGGCAAGGTCGCGGCCCGAGCCGCCAATCAACAGGTCCTCGCCCGTACCGCCCATCAGCGTGTCGTTGCCCGAACCGCCCCTCAGCGTGTCTTCGCCGTCCTTGCCGATGAGGTTGTCGTCGCCGTCGCGGCCCCTCAGTTCGTTGTCGCCATCATCGCCTTCCAACCAGTCCGCATGGTCGGACCCTGTGAGGTTTTCGATGCTGGTGAACGTGTCGCCGAACGCCTCTCCAAGAGCGCCGACGCCTGCTGCAAGGCTTGCCATCACGCCCGCACCGGCATCCTTGTAGGAGGCTGTGTCGCGGCCACTGCCACCGTCGATCACGTCAGCGCCCTTCCCGCCGGAAAGGTCATCGGATCCGGTACCTCCGAGGAGGGTGTCGATGCCCTTGCCGCCAAGGAGGGTGTCGGCGCCAGACCCGCCGATGAGCTCGTCATCGCCGTGGCCGCCGCTGAGGACATCGCTGCCACCATTGCCGGTCAGAACGTTGGCACCGTTGTCGCCGGTCAGATCGTCCTTGTATTGGGAGCCGACGACGTTCTCGATGTCCACCAACCGGTCGCCGGCCGCATCCCCGCCAGCCCCTTTGCCGAGTGCAAGGTTGACCTTCACCCCTGCCGATGACGACCGGTAGTTTGCCGTGTCGATGCCGTCACTGCCATGAAGCTCATCCGCACCGGGGTCGCCAAACAGCGTGTCATCCCCTTGATTGCCATAGAGGAAATTGTCGTTTTTGTTGCCGAACAGCTTGTCGTTTTCGGCTGTGCCATGGATGTTCTTTTTCGCCTTTACGAGCAGATCATTCTTGGCGGCGCTCTTGCCAGTCTTCTGGTCTTTGGGTGATCCAAGTGTCTTCGCCATCGTCTCATGCCTTTGTCTTTATTCCAGTGTTGCTGCTGACTGCGACCGCAAGGGATGAGTCCCCCGGTCGCCTTGTGCCACCAAGACATGAGACTGCTTCGCTCAGTTCAATGTGATCTTCGTCATCCAGCGTCTTTTTCTGACCATCACCTCTGGTTTGATTGCAACAGGCTGAGACAAGGCATCGCGTCTAGTGTCGTGGCGAGACCGTATGTGCGAGACGCCTATGCCCCACAAACACCGCCGCAGCTACCTGAACAATCTCAGCTTTGGAAAGAAGCTGGTTGGCGCGTTCGGGATCATCGTGACGCTGCTTGCGGGCGTTGCTGTCACCAGCTTTGTCGGTGTCACGAACATGGGCTCCCTCTTCACCGACTACCGGGCGACAGCGCGGGTGAACCTTCTCCTGACAGAGGTTTGGGAAGACGTTCTGGAAACACGCCTTGCCGCCATCAAGTACCGGATCATGCCGGATACCGATTTGGCGCAGGCCGTGAGCGACAATGTCCGCGAGCTTACCGCCGAAGCGAGGGAGCAGATCAACACCATGGTCGAAGATCCAAAGCTTCGATCGGAGATTTTGTCGGTGATTGAACTGGCCGATGTTTACGGAGGTCACTTCCAAACCGCTGCAAGGCTGTTGCGTGAAAGCAAGGCGATGGTCCCCGCCATGGACGCAGCGGCTGACCGCCTGGTCGACGCAGCGGTTGAGGCCGGCGCATCCAATGAAGCGGGCTCAAGCGATGTGCTGGTCGCAGCGAAAGCCGTGGTCGTCGCCGTGGCCGCCGTGCAGTTGGCCATACACAAGAGCACCGACGCGTTCATGGCCGAAGCCGCTGAGACCATCGCGGCCGAGGAAAACACAGTCAGAGCTTTGGCACAGACCCACGCAAACCCGGCGGTGGCGGCCGTTGCACAATCCTTCCTGGACGGTCTTGCGCCCTACAAGAACGATTTTCTGACGTTCCAGGACATGAACGCACGCGCCAACGTGCTCTTCGATCAGGAGTTGGACGTCATCGGCCCACGTATGAGCAATGCCATCGAGAAGATCTCAGAAGCGATGGTCGCGCACCAGAACATGATCGGCCCGCAATCGGTCACCGAGTTGCGCCGGACGAAGCTCGCGACAATCGTCATCAGCCTCTTCGCTGTCATCTTCGGGCTCGCGGCCGCTGTGGTTCTGCAAAAAGCGACCCGTGCCCCCATCAACGCCCTCACGAGCCGCCTGAACGACCTTGCCGATGGCCGCACCGACTTTGCCGTGCGCAACGAAAACGGCGATGACGAGATCGGCGCCATGTGGGCATCGTTGGGCAAACTGCGCGAAGCCTCCGACGAAGCCTTCGCCCGTTCGCAGATGATCGAGCAGATCCCCCAGCCTGTGGTGATGGCCGACCCATCTGACGCCTTCAAGATCGTCTATGCGAATGATGCGGCTGAAGAAGGCTTTGCCGCGCTCCAGCCTCACCTTGAGTCCGATGACGTCCACACCCTGGTGGGCGCGTCGGCCCTTGAGCTTCACCCCGACTTGGCGCGCGCCGCCTCCACCATGGAAGACGCCGACCGGTTGCCGATCCACCTCCATCTGGACTTTTCCGGCCAGGAGGTCGTGAATGCCACAGCGTCCCCCCTCAGGGATCGCGGTGGAAACTACACGGGCATGATGTTGAGCTGGGACGTCATCACCGCGGAAATGATGAGCACCCAGACCGTCAACGCCAGCGTGAAGTCCACCTCGCAGCAGATCGATGCCATTCGCCAGAAGATCGACACGATCGCGAGCAGCGTTGCCACCACGCGGGACAAGCTGGGCCATGGTGCGCACGCGGTGACGGAGGCCACCTCCAACGTGCAGATGGTGGCGTCGGCCGCAGAGGAGCTGTCCTCCTCCATCACGGAAATTTCCGCCAACCTCAGCGCATCCTCACGCAAGGCCAAGGACGCCTCCCGCGAAACCAACGATGTGGCGACCCGTGCCAAAGATCTTTCCAAGGCCAGCGCAGAAATCGGCGCCGTGGTGGAGACCATTGCCGCCATCGCCGACAAGACGAACCTCCTTGCCCTCAACGCCACCATCGAAGCGGCGCGGGCCGGTGAGGCCGGCAAGGGCTTTGCCGTTGTGGCGTCTGAGGTCAAAAACCTTGCCAACCAGACCGCACGGGCCACCAATGAGGTGAAGGACCAGACTGCCGCCACGCAAACAATGATCAAAGCCGTCACCGACGGGGCCATGGCCCTTGCCAACGTCATCGAAGACATCAACGAGGTCTTCGCCAGCATTGCCGCCGCAGCTGAAGAGCAGCAGGCCGCCACCCGCGAGATCTCAGAAAATGCTCAACAGGCCGCCATGGGCGCGGAGACGGCGGCCACCACCATCACCGAGGTGGAATCCCTTGCCACTGAGAACCTCGATGCGGCCAAAGAACTGAACGAGGCTGCCCACACACTCGACCAGTCCAACCGAGATCTGTCGAAGCAGTCCGACGAGTTCTTGAAAATGAAGAAAGCGGCTTGACCCGCGCCGAAGGGCCGGCGCGAATCCCTCTCAGCCTGGTGTGGTTGGCGATCAGCGAAGAGATGACGGCATTGAACGGCGCCGCGTCGCCCGCACGCCCTCAGCCGGTGGGCGCAAACGCTGCGGCCACACTTGCCGCCCCTGCCGCGGCGGCTGCGCCGATCGCGCCGTTCATCACCCGCGTGCGCTCATCCACATCGATGTCGTAGAGCTTGGCGCAGTTGAGACCGAGGAGCTTGCGCTTCACCTCAAGGGTCAATTCGGTCCCGGCCTCGTGCGCGGATTCCTCATCGAACTCAAACGCCATGAAGTGTTCGATGATCCATTTGGGGCTGGTGATGGCGTAGTCGGACCCGAATATGAGACGATCCGGACCAAGAAAGAACAACAGATCCACCAACATGCTTTGAAAGTATTTCGGGCGGGCGTGGATGAAGGACGGGATCAGCGCCAACCCTCCATAAACGTTCGGCTCCTGGTTGGCGATCCAGCAAAAATCATCGATCCGCGGCATCCCGCAATGGTCGACCACGAAGTTGAGGTCAGGATAGCGCGTTGCCACATCGTCCACATCGCGCACATCAAACGCATCCATGTTCAAGGGGTGGATGGTGGGACCCTTGTGGACATGAATGGTCTTGATCCCAAGCTCCAAACACTTGTCCATATAAGGGCCCACACACGGGTCCTTCAGGCTGTAACCCTTTGACACGCCGCGCCATTCCGCCGTGTAGAGCTTCACGCCTTTGAGACCCCAGCGGTCGTGGTCGGCCTCCAGCTGTGCAAGACCCTGAGGGCCATCGCGCGGATCACACCGTCCGTTGAGGATGACTTTGTCGGGCTGGCGTTCCCACAGCGCCGCACACTGTTCTGTGGTGTTGAAACCGTCGTTGTAAAACTCGAGTAGGGAGGTGGGCAGCATCACGGCCATGTCGCAATAGCCGTCTTCGAACAGGTCTTTCTCGGCTTTCTCGACGCCGTAATACTCAAAATCGGACCACGACCAACGCTCCGCCTCGGGGGTCAACCCCGTGTGGCCGTTCCAAAAACTCTCAAGAAAGGTGAGGCCATAGCGGTTGCGCCTGTTTTGCGCGCGGCCATCCCACAGATGAACGTGGCCGTCGATGACGAAAACGCAGTCCCCGTTTTCGGTCATGTACATGGTGAACCCTCCCTGCCGACAAGGACGTTGCCCGTTTGTGTCGATGGGTTCTCATGGTCCACGATCGAAGGGGTACCACGCCGGGGCGCAAAGGGCCATCAGATCAAGGTTGCAGTCGCCCAAGCCTTCTGCCCACGTCTTCTGCTGGCCGGTTGACGCCCGCTCAACCAGGTGGCGCCACACTGTCGCGCTCCACCAGTTCCACAGGCAAAACCATGTGGGTTTCCGCCAGTTTGGGCGCACGACCCAGAAGCGACAGGAGAATACGCGCCGCCTCCTGTCCTGTTTGAAACTGCTTGATGCGGATGGTGGTG